>JBOGEW010000413.1:0-4721 GCA_050742075.1 Acidimicrobiia bacterium | reverse complement strand
GCTTTGACCCAGGCCCTCGCACCCCGGACTGGAAACTCCCGGTTGTTGGCAGCGACGCGCGATCTGATTGTGGCGGCCGCAGTAACCGGGTTCCTCTGGTTTGGTCTGCGATTTCTGCGGGATCCGGAAGCGCTCGCCGGCCTGGGGCCAACAACGGGAAAGCTCGTCCAGGCCGCCGTTGCCCTTGTCCTCGGCGTCGGTGGGATTTGGGCGCTGTACATGGTGGCGAACTCATTGGTCGAGCATCTCCCGGCGCGGATGGTGGTGGTTCTTCGACCTTGGGTCTTCGTACTCCCCGCCATTGCCATCGTCACTCTCTACTTGATCTATCCCGCCATTGGCACCTTCGTCCAAAGCATCACCGAGGTGCCTGAAGGGCAGGGTGCCTTGGCGAACTACACCAACGCGCTCGCCGACGAGGATGTCCGCCTCGCCATCCGCAACAATCTGATCTGGCTAGTAGTGGCGCCGGCGATTTCGGTGGCGATTGGCCTGGTCTTTGCGGCCATGGTTGACCGCATCAAGCACGAAGCCCTCGCCAAGTCTTTCGTTTTTCTGCCCCTGGCGATATCGATGGTCGGAGCCTCCGTCATCTGGCGCTTCGTCTACGCCTGGCGCCCGCCCGGACAGCCCCAAACCGGCCTGCTCAATGCCGTCGTCGTCGCTTTCGGCGGCGAGCCCATCGCCTGGCTGCAGGAGATACCTGCCAACACTCTGGCCCTCATCGCCATCATGGTTTGGCTTCAGGTTGGATTCGCCATGGTGGTGTTGTCGGCCGCGATCAAAGGGGTTCCCCATGAGCTGACCGAAGCGGCTCGCATCGATGGCGCCTCCGAGCTACAGACCTTCTTTCGCATCCTCGTTCCGTCCATTCGTGGCTCGATCATCACGGTCTTCACAACCATCGCGATCGGGGTGCTGAAGGTTTTCGACATCGTCTTTGTAATGACGGGTGGCAAGTTCGATACGAATGTCGTCGCGGTGCGGATGTTCGACGAAATGTTCAGGTTCCGGAACTTCGGTCAGGCCACGACGATGGCCGTCATTCTCTTTGTTGCGGTGGTGCCGATCATGGTCGTCAACGTCCGCAATCTGAGGCGACAGGGCATCGGGTCGTGACCGCGACCGACGTCACACTTGGACCCCAGACCCAGGCGACGGCAGCCGACGTCCTCCGCTCGCCCCGGTCCACCAAGGGCGGAGGCTGGCTCGTCAGGCTCAGCGTCTTCTCCATCGTCGTGGCGTGGACAGTGCCGACTCTGGGTCTGCTGGTCAGTTCCTTTCGCCCCGGAAGCGAGATTGCCCTTTCCGGCTGGTGGGCCGCAATAGCCCAGCCATTCCGATCGACATGGACCTTGGACAATTATGCGCGGGTTCTGACCGAAGACGGAATGTTTGGAGCGTTTGTGAACAGCCTGATTGTCACGATCCCCTCCACCGTGATCCCGATCACCATTGCTGCCTTCGCCGCCTTCGCATTCGCTTGGACGAGGTTTCGCGGTCGAGGTTTCCTCTTTGCGGTGATCGTCGGACTCCTCGTGGTCCCGCTGCAGATGTCGCTCGTGCCGCTGCTGCGGGTCTACCAGTCGACGAGTCTGACCGGGTCGTTCATCGGGATCTGGCTGGCCCACACCGGCTTCGGCCTCCCGCTGGCGATATACCTCCTTTTCAACTACATCTCTCAACTCCCCCGCGACATTTTCGAGTCGGCGTATGTCGATGGGGCGACTCCTTTCACGGCCTTCACCAGGCTGGTCCTTCCGCTCTCCTTCCCAGCCCTCGCCTCATTCGCCATCTTCCAGTTCCTCTGGGTCTGGAACGACCTCCTGGTGTCGCTCATCTACCTCGGCACCAGCTCCAACGTGGCCGTCCTCACCGTCAAGCTCGCCTCGCTGGTGGGAACCCGGGGCGAGGCGTGGCATCTGCTCACCGCCGCCGGTTTCGTCTCGATGGTCGTTCCGTTGATCGTGTTTCTTGCCTTGCAGCGCTTCTTTGTTCGCGGCCTCCTGGCGGGATCGGTCAAGGGCTGACCAAGGTGGCAACCGGCGACGGCGGGGCTACCGCCTTGATCGCCTTCGAGGGTTTTGAGGTCGACGATCGGTTGCGCGGGCTCCTGGCCGACTCCCGCGTCGCCGGAGTGACCCTTTACGGATCGCTCAACATCGACAGCGCCGAGCAGACCCGACGTCTGACCGAGGCGATCCAGGAGGCAGCCGGGCATCCAGTTCTGGTCGCAGTCGACCAGGAGGGCGGCCAACTCACCGCGGCCGGACCCGATACCACCCATTTCGCCGGCAACATGGCGCTGGGGGCGACTGGCGACGTAGGACTGGCCGAGCAAGTCGGATTAGCCATCGGGACCGAGTTGCGGGCGTTGGGGATCACGGTCAACTACGCACCGGTGGCGGATATCGCCAGCCGCCCCTGGAACCCCTCACTCGGCATCAGATCCTTCGGCGAAGAACCGGACCTGGTCGGGGCAATGACGGCCGCAATGGTGGCGGGGATGCAATCGGCGGGGGTGGCAGCGACACTCAAGCACTTCCCGGGAAAGGGGGAAGCCACGGTCGATCCCCACCACGGCCTCCCGATCCTCGACCTCGATCTCGATCGCCTAGAGCGAGTTGAGTTCGCGCCATTTCGCAGTGGAATCAAAGCGGGGGCCCGACTCCTGATGGTCGGCCACTACGGGCTCCCGGCAGTTACCGGTGATCGAGAGACTCCGACCTCAATCTCGGAGGTGGCGATCAAGGAGCTGATCAGGGGCCGCCTCGGCTTTGACGGAGTGATCGTCACCGATGCCCTCGACATGGGCGGCTTCGGCGGAGCGGCCGCCGAACTTCCTCTCGCCGCTGGAGTCGATCTGCTCCTGTACGGTCCGGCGCAAATCGGTTCGCTGCCCTCATGGACGACGCAAAGCAGTCCGAGGCTGGCAGGACTGGCTGCATGGCTAGCGGTCCAGGAACAGCCGCCCCTCGAGACCGTGGGATGCCCGGCTCACCAAGAACTAGCGGCGAATCTCGCCCGCTGCTCCCTGACTTTGGTGCGCGACGACAACCGGCTGGTACCCATTCGTAGCCGGTCGGACGATCGCATACTGGCGGTGATGCCAAGGCCCACTGATCTAACCCCGGCCGACACCTCCTCAATGGTCAAACCCGCCCTGGCGTCGGCAATTCGAGCCCGGCATCGCCAAACGACGGAAATGATCATCGACCAGGAGCCCTCCGACGCCCAGATCGCCTCAGTGATCGAAAGAGCCGCCTCACACGATCTCATCGTGGCGGGCACCATCGATGCCGGTCCCGGCCAAGCGCGCTTGATCGCGGGACTTTTGGAGATGGACAAGCCGGTGATTGCTGTAGCCCTCCGCACTCCTTACGACCTGGCTCGTTATCCGTCGGCCGGCACGTATGTCTGCACCTACGGAATCCACCCGCCCTCGATGGAGGCACTCGCAGCGGCGCTCTTCGGAGAAGCTTCCTTTCCCGGCAGCCTCCCGGCCGCGGTCCCCGGCATCTATCCGGTCGGTCATGCCTTGGCCGACAAGAACCGATGAGCACCGAATTCAGCGGTTTGGTCGACCTGCAGATCAATGGTGCTTTCGGCCACGACTTCACCGAAGATCCCGAATCGATGTGGCTGGTGGGGAAAAAGCTGGCCGAATTCGGAGTCGATGCGTTCGTTCCCACCATCATTTCTTCGCCGCCGGGAACCATTGAGAGAGCCCTCGCGGTTCTGGAGGCGGGTCCCCGAGACGATTATCAGGGCGCCCGCCCAATCGGACTTCACGTTGAAGGGCCGATGCTGGCTCCATCCCGTCGGGGCACCCACCCGGAGGCTTTTCTCCGGATGCCGTCTCTGGACCTGATCGAGGGTTGGACCCGCGCCGCCGGTGTCTTGATGGTGACCATGGCCCCCGAGTTACCAGGAGCGCGGGCAGTCGTTGAAGCCCTGCTGTCGGAGGGAGTGGTAGTCGCTCTCGGCCACACCGCCGCCACTTACGAAGAGGCCATGGCTGCCTTCTCCTGGGGCGTTACCCATATCACCCACCTGTTCAACGCGATGAATCCCTTCGATCACCGCCAACCGGGGCCGATCGGCGCCCTGCTCGCCCAAGAGCGAGTAACCGCCGGCTTGATCGTCGACGGCATCCACGTCCATCCGGCAACGGTTGCGGCTGCCTGGAAGTGGCTCGGACCGCAGCGCCTGGTGTTGGTGAGTGATGCGATGGCAGCTGCCGGCTTGGGCGATGGGGCGTTCTCGATCGGCAAGGTACCGGTCACGGTCAACAGGGGCCGGGTTGTCAACGCCGACGGGCGACTGGCAGGAAGCACGCTCGTGCTGGATCAGGCGGTTCGCAACCTGGTCGCCTACACCGGATGTCGCAAAGAGGAGGCGATCGCGGCTGCATCGAAAAATCCCCTCGAGATACTCGGCATGACTTCTACTGATCGAGAGCGCCTATGACTTTGTGGGCCGAGATCAACAGCCAGGCGATCGTCCTCGCCACAGCCCTCGAACGATTACAAGTCGAAGCGGTTGAAATCGGGAAATGGATCCGGGAGGCAGAGCCGACGTATGTCGTACTGGCTGCCCGCGGATCGTCTGACAATGCCGCCCGCTATGCCCAGTACTTGTGGGGCGCACACAACCGACTCAGCGTGGCTTTGACCACCCCTTCGCTTTTCGGGCCGTATGCCCGCCCACCCAATCTGAAG
>JBOGEW010000412.1:0-12662 GCA_050742075.1 Acidimicrobiia bacterium | reverse complement strand
GAAGGAGGCGGGTCACGGGCTCAAGATGCTGCGGCGTCACTTTTCCGATCCCGCCCCCGGACCTGCCCCCGCTTTGGGGGCACCGCTGCGGCTTCCACCTAGTCCCGAGCGGCTCGCCAACACCACGTATTTCGCGCTGCACCCGCTCGGGATCGAGAAGCGCCGGGCGGACACGTTGTTGAGAGCCGCCCGCCAATCTGATCGCATCGAGCGACTGCGCACCATTGGGCCCACGGAGGCAAGGGCCTGGCTCGAGCGGTTGCCTGGGATTGGTCAGTGGACCTCGGCCGAAACAGTGGCGGTCAGTCACGGCGACCCCGACGCACTCTCGGTCGGCGACTACCACTTGAAGAACGTGATCGCCTGGCATCTCACCGGTCGTCCTCGGGGCACCGACGAGGAAATGGTCGATCTACTCGAGGAGTTCCGCCCCCAGCGAGGTCGGGTCGCCCGGCTTCTTTCACTCCTCGGCCACGCCCCGGCCTTCGGACCCCGGCAGCCGCTGCGCTCCTTTGCTGCCTACTGACTCAAAAACTCGACCACTGCTTCGCCCACGACGTTGGGGTCGCGCAGAGCCTGATGGGGGGCACCGGCCACCTCCGCCAACTCGACCTCGTATCCGGCCTCTGCCAGCGCATCGGCAAAGAGCCGGGTCGAACTGATGGGCACCAACTCGTCAGCTCCTCCGTGCATCAGCAGGATTTCGATTCCTGAGTTGTCGCCCAGATACGAATAGGCCGAGCCAGCCTCCCAGGGGCCGGGGTCGCTCTCGAAGCGAGTACCGAAGAACGCCGGCAGCACCTGCCGATACAAGGTCGGGTCGTAGGGACCGGCCAGGCCGATGAAGCGATCCACCGTCGCTGAACCCGCGACCGGACAGGCGTTTCCGAACTCGTCGCCGGCCAGGGCCACCACCGACGCCAGATGGGCACCGGCGGAATGGCCGGCGATAACCAACGATTGATCAGCACTGCTGTAGGCCGGGGCATTGGCGCGGGCATAACGAACCGCGCAAGCAACATCGTCGAAGCTTTCGGGAAAGCCGCCGGTCTGGGTCCGATAGGTCGCGTTGAAGACGACGACATTCCGGGAGGCCAGATACGCGGCGAGCGGGGCAGTCGATATCGGGGTCCCGCCGAACCAGCTGCCCCCGTGAAACAGGACGACGAGCGGATAAGGCCCGATCGACTCCGGCCCGTAGACCGTTACCGGCAGGTCACCGACCGAATCGACCAGGCGCACAAACTCTGATTCCACCGCGGTGGTGGTCGTGGCGACGGGAGCGGACAGCCTGATGGTCGTCGTCGTGGGATCAGCCTCGCCGCTGCAGGCCCACAGCAAGCTGAGGGCCAGCCACCAGGCCCGGTTCATGCAATAAAGGCGGCCGCCGCCCGGTCGAGAAGAAATGTCACCGGGGCCGCTCCGTTGGCGACCCGGGTGGTGGGGAGGTCCTCGCCCTTGGCCACCCGCGCGAGCGCTTCGGCCTTGGAAGCCCCACCAATCATGAAGATGATCTGCCGGGCACGATCAAGCAAGGAATAGGTAGATGTGAGCCGCCATACATCGAGGGAGGGAACAAAGTTGGCGACGAACCAGCGATCGGTCACCGAAAGCGCCTCCGTACCCGGAAAGAGGGAAGCACAGTGCCCGTCATCACCCATCCCGAGAAGGATCAGATCCGGGACGTGGTCGGGAGGATGAAGGGATCGCAACTCCGCCTCGTAGTGGGCGGCGGCCTCGGGCGGCTCGAGCCAGGGCGCCCAGCGCGGCCGCAGATAGCGGGCGGAGACCTGGCCCACCAGGTTCTCCTCGGCCATCTTCCCGTTGGAGTCCTCGTGATCCCAGGACACCCATCGCTCGTCTGACAGCCAGAAGTCGACCCGGCTCCAATCGACATGGGAGCGGCGTAGTTCAACGTAGATCGCAGCCGGGGTCGAACCGCCGGCCAACCCCACCGAGACCCGGGGCCCCGGCGCTTCGCTGATCAACTTGGCGAGGTGATCGGCGGCCCCGCGGACAAGCTCGGGCGGATCGTCGAAGACGACGAAGCTCATGAGATCTGGGGGAGAGCGTCTTGGAGGTGCTCCTCGATCTCCTCCAGACCGCGGGCGTAGGCGTTGAGCTCGGCCCGGAGCGCTGCCACTTCGTCGGTTGTCTGGTCGGGACCAGTGGAAGTGAGCGCGATCGAGTGTGCCTTGACCGCCAGGGTGTCAATGCCGGTCGAAGTGGCGACGATCCGAGAAACAGCTTCCTCGCGCCGCTGACGGATGTTGCTCACTTCGCCCACCTGGGCTTCCATCTCATCTCGCAGGACACCGGGCGAAAGTTCACGAAGCCGGTCAACCAGGCGGCGCTCGTCGACGGTCGCCAGAAACTTGTCTGCGCGCTGTACCCACAGCACCGAGTCATAAAGCTTGCGGAGAGTCTCGGTGACCCGGGCCATCATCCCCTCGTTCTCTCCTCCGGTCCACGATTCCATCGCGTTTTCGAGCCGGTCCCGGGCTTCGAGGCCACTCACCATTAGCGGGAGATGGTCGGCATCCAGGCGGCTCAGGTCCCGGTCGAATTCGGGAGCCACCATCGAAGCGGCGAGCTTCGGATCCCGGAGATGCATCAGGGCTGAAGCCACGAACCCGACCGCCGCCGCCCCCGCCACGAATGGCGCCGAGAGACCGAGGGCAAGTCCGCCGCCGATCAATCCGGCCGTGGCCACGACCCCGGCCGGGCTGAACATCGCTCGCAGCAACCGCTTGCCTTTCCGGGTCACGGGGTTGTACCGGAAGACGCTCCCCATGCGATTGCTCCCGGGGCGGTTGGTCATGGGCTAGAAGTTCGAGATCACTTGCTGGAAGACCTGTTCGATCGTCAGCGGGTTGGTCGCCTGATAGAGCCGGGCAGCCGACGCGTTGGCGATGGCGGTCAGCTCCTCGACGGAGGCATCTTCTCCATAAGCCACCGGAAAAACTCGCACGACGTCCCGCTCGTTCGATCCCAGGAAGCCCAGTAGCGGATCGAGCTCACAACCAGGCGGGTTGTCGTCGCACATCCCGTCGGTGAGCAACAACACGGCGTTGATCTTGGTGGGGTCGAAGCCCTCTCGCACCGCCTGCACCGCCGCCCGGGTGGAGTCGTAAAGACCCGTACCGCCATCGGCGACGAGCCCGTTGATCGACTCCTCCAGTTGTGGGCGAATGTCTTCGAGGGGAGCCGGTGGGATCACCTCGATGTAGTCGTTGTCGCCGTCGAGATTGGTCGAGAAGATCCAGAGACCGATCTCGTCGGCGGGCTTGAAGTTGTCAAGCCCCGAGAGCACCGCCTGTTTGGCCAGAGCGAGTTTCGTGTCACCGCCGCCGGCGAGGTCGGCCATCGATCCGGAAACGTCGAAGAGCATGATCACGCGGGCGGTCTTGCGGTTCTCCTCCCAGCTGTCGAGAAGAGCAGTGAGTACCGCCGGTTCCGGGACGGCGAGCTCTGTGTCGGGTTTGTTCGGATTGAGGCCATTGGCGGAGTTGATCGGATCTCCGATCGCCACCGACGGGTTTCCGGGGCGAAAACCGAACTCGAGCACCCTTTGCTGATTCTCGGCATCGTCGATCACAAATGACCGGAAGGCGACGGCGGCCTGGCGGGCCACGTCGGTCACCCAAGCTGCATCGAGGATGTAGGCGGGGTTGTCCGAGTAGAGCGTCCCTTCCTCGGGGTAGATGGCGACCAGGGGGACTCGCGGCGCCGGGCCCGGGGTGCCGGTGTCGGCCGGATCCCCCCGGTTGTAGGCGATGATCGACACCTCTTCGACGGCCACGGCTGAGGCGTAGGTGAGGCCGCGACCTTCCTGGTCGGCGCGATACATGTTGTCGAGGAACGTGAGGGTGGTGTCGCCGTAATGAACGGTGGCGGCCTCCACCCCGCGGACGAACTCGAGCACCTCGGGATCGTCGAGATCGGCTTCGGTCAACCCCGCGGTCTTGCCGGTGGCGGCGTAAAAGGTGGCGGCGGTGGCGGCCAGCCCGGACGTTGAGAAGTTGGGATTGGTCTTACCGAGCCGGAAGTCGCCCCACTCGGGGTGACCAAGAGCGCCCCAACCTTCGGGGTCGGAGGCGAGCTGGAGAACGTCGGCCCAACCGATGTCGGTCTCCGGCCAGCCAAGGGCCTCCGCCATCGGGCGCGGCATTCCGAGAACGAGAGGAGTGAGCATTACTCGTTGGAAGTCGTTGGCGATGGGCTCTTCACCGCGGGCCGCGAGGCGTTCGTTGACTATCGCCCCCCAGGTACTGGCGGCCGGGGACCAGATCACGGGCAGGGGTCCGGCCGATCCATCTTCGGGCCATCCTTCGGCCAGCATCTGGGCGGCGGCCCCCGATGAAGCTCGATAGACCGTGATCACCGCGCACTCACCGTCGAACTCGGTCTCCGTGGCGTTGAAGGTCTCTGCCAGCGCCGTGAACAAGGTGAACTTCTCCGGGGAGGTGGCAATTGGCACTTCTTCGCATCCACCAGGCACCACTACCCCGGAGCCGTCAGTGGTGAGTGGGCCACCGGAGGTACAGGCAGCGAGAAGCGACGTCAAGGCGAAGGCCCCGAGTAATCGCTTCGTTCGATTCGTCATCATGCTCCTATCAGTGTGTCCCAACTGGCCACCAATGCGGGCCTCTCGGCTTCGGTCGCCCCGGCAGTCTCGGGACCCGGCTGACCCAGGTCCTCGAGGAGGTTGGTGGGTTCCCCGGTCAAGGGACGAAGACCCAGGCTACCGAGCAGTCCCTGGATCTCGAGTTCGGTCAAGCTCTCGACGAAGGCATTGGCGGCCCGCCCTTCTCCCACCGCGGCGACCGAGAGGAACGGAGTCGGCTCCGGATAGAAGACTTCGAGCCGGCCGGCCCTGGCCCGGGCGTTGGCCAGCTGGGAGGCAATCGCCACCTCCGAGGAGACCACGGCATCGGCGCGAGAGGAGAAGAGGACGAGATCGCGCATCAGACCGCCGCCATCCTGGCTGGTAAGGGGAACGAACTGACGGAAGCCGTCGGTGGGTTGCTCGGCGGAGATGAGTTTCCAAGCTTCGAGATCGGCGATACCCGTCTCGGGGTCGGCCAGCCCGAGCCGCAGCGTGCCCCAATCGGGGGAGCCTCCGAGTTCTTCCCAGCTGGTACCGGCTTCACCGACCAGGCAGGCGGGATCGACCTCGCCGCAGGCTTGCTGGAGACGGGGTGCTTTCTCCGCCCAAACCGCGATCGCAATCGGGCTTCGGGCGAAGGCGCTGGCTCCCTCTGGGAGGTCGCCGGCAAATCCGATAACGACGGTGTCGGAGGTGATCTCGGCCCCCAGCGTGTAGCCCGTATTGGCGAGCCCGAAACGGCTGGCGAGTTCGGCACAGACCAGTGAGAACGTTTGAGTACAGGCGAGGGTCAGGTCGGCATCGACCACCGGAGGATTGGTGCCAGGCGGGGGAGTCGGATCGTCGCGTCCCATCACCCAGCCGATTGCCAGGATCACACCACCGAGGGCCAGGGCGACCAACCCCGCACGCCAACCGCTCATCGTCAAAAGATGGTAGGGATCGAGCCGAGTTCAATTCGATCTCAGGTGGTGAGAAGAACCGCTCCATACGAGACGGTGGCGACCAGAAGCCAGGTGAGCAGGCCGAGTCGCAATGGCCGACCGCCAAGGCGGCGGAGGCGGCGAACGTCGACTCCGCCACCCACCCCAACCAGCGCGATCGTGAAGACCCAGACCTCCACCGTCCGGATCCATTCGATGGCGAAGGGAGAGAGCAAGCCAACCGAACGGATCGCCACCGCCAAAAGAAACCCGAGGACAAACACCGGCACCAGGGGTGGGCGCCGATCGCGGGCGAGAGCCCGATCTCGTCGGGCCAGGGCGACGGCCAGGACCAGCGGGGCCAGGAGGGCGACCCTGGTCAGCTTGATGACGATGGCCGATTCGAGCGCGGGCGGGGGGGCGGTGGAAGCGGCGGCGACGGTTTGGGCGACATCATGGATGGCGCTGCCAGCCCAGGTGCCGAAGGCAGCCGGCTCCAATCCCATTGCTCGGCCGAGCAGGGGGAGGAAGAGGATCGACAGGCTGCCGGCCATGGTGACGAGGCCGATGGCGTAGGCGACTTCTTCATCTTCTGCGGCGATGACACCATTCATCGCTGCTACCGCCGAGACCCCGCAGATGGCGTACCCGGTTCCGATCAGGAGGGAGAGATCCCGGCCAACTCCGAGCAGCCGACCGAGCAGTTGTGCCCCGAAGAACGTTGCCATGACGGTCAGGGCGACCACCGCCAGCCCGGGAGCTCCGATCTCAGCGATGTCGGCGAACGAGAGTCGGGCACCGATGAGGACGACGGCGAGGCGGAGAAGATTGCGGGCGGCGTATTGGAAGCCGGGCTGAAGTCGGTCTCCTCGCAGGGGAGTGTTTCCGGCCGCGAAGCCCAGGACGACGGCGAAGATCAGTGGAGATACGGAAGGCAATGCCCGATTGAGGGCGATCGCCACCACCGCTATCGCTACCGCCACGACGAGGCCAGGGAGGCGGATGCGCACTAACCGAGGCTATCTCCTAGCGTGCGGCGGTGGCTCGGACCGTGCGGATCAAGGCAGGCGCCGACTCGGTCACCGGCCGGGTGGAAGGGGTCGGTGAGGCCGGGATCCTCCTCGCTCACGGGGCCGGAACCAATCAGGATCATCCGGTCATGGTGGCGACTCGCTCGGCCCTGGCCCGAGGCGGACTGCAGGTGATGACCTTTAATTACCCTTACTCGGAGGCGGGGCGATCTGGCCCTGATTCGACAGAACGCCTTCTTGGCTGTCATCGGGCGGCACTGGCCAAACTGGCGTCGAGGTGTCCGGCTGGCAGTTTCCTCGCCGGCCGCTCGATGGGAGGAAGGATGGGGACCTACCTGGCGGCGGAAGGAGCCGACGTGCGGGGGGTGATTTGCTACGGGTATCCCCTCCACCCACCCGGTAAACCGGACCGGCTTCGGACCGACCACCTGGGTGCGATTCGGGTGCCCATGCTCTTTTTCCAGGGCGATCGTGATGCCCTCAGTCGCTCCGACCTCTTCGACCGCCACGTTCGCTCTCTGCGCAATGTGAAGGTGGTGGATCTCGAGGCGGATCATTCGCTGGGAGGTCTGCGGTCGATCGAACTGCTGGCGCGAGAAACTCTCTCATTCGTTCTTGCGTAAATTTGGCCCGGTTTTCTGCCCGATTTCTACGCAAGAACGAATAGGTATAATTCTTCCTGGCGTTTCGCCTCCCTTTCCCCCAAGGAGAATTAGCCATGGCTCAGGTCAACCTCAAAGCCGACACCGGTCGCGCCACCGGTAGTCGCGCCGCCCGCCGGTTGCGCCAGACCGGGCAGGTGCCGGCCGTGGTGTATGGCCGGGGGGCCGAGCCCGCTCACGTGGCCGTCAATCATCACGATCTCACCCAGGCCTTTCATTCTCCGGCCGGAGCAAATGTCGTGATCAACCTCGAGATCGACGGAGCCGGAGGGATTCCCACCCTCGTCCGCGAGATCGACCGACATCCTTACAAGCCGTTCATCCGGCATGTCGACTTCGTCCGCGTCGACCTGTCCGTCAAGGTCCATGCCGAGGTGGCGATTCACTTCGTCGGCAGCCCGATCGGGGTCAAGGAAGGGGGAATCCTCGTTCCTGCCCGCAACGAAGTCACCGTCGAAGCTCTCCCGACCGAGATCCCGTCGGCCTTCGAAGTCGACGTTTCCCAGCTCCAGATCAACGATTCGCTGCATGTCTCTGATCTACCTCAGACTGAAAACGTGACCATCCTCGACAGCCCGGATGAATTGCTGGTCTCGGTATCGGTTCCGGCTGCCGAGCCTGAGCCTGAGCCGGAACCGGTCGAGGGCGAGGAGGGCGAAGCTGGAGAGGCCGAAGGCGAGGAAGCCCAGGCGGCGTCCGAGGAAGACGGCGAGTCCGGCGAGGAGTAGATGCCGGTCATCTGCGGGCTGCGGAATCCCGGAGCCTCCTACGTCGGCACGCGTCACAATCTGGGTTACGAAGTGGTCTCGAGGTTGGCCGGGCGCTTCGATGAGAAGCTCAAACGAGGTCCCTTGCGGGTTCGAGCCGAGGTCGCCCGCCTTCCTCGGCGGGACTTGATACTCGCCGCTCCCCTCACATTCATGAACGACTCCGGTCGGGCGGTGGGCGGGATCCTTTCCTACTACAAGGTGCCGGCGACTGACCTCCTGGTCGTCCACGACGACATCGATTTGGATTTGGGGAGATTGCGGCTTCAGATCGGTGGGGGGAGCGGTGGCAACAACGGCATCCGTTCCATCGAGTCGCATCTCGGTCACCCCGATTTCGCCCGGCTCAAGCTTGGGGTGGGTCGGCCACCAGGAGCTCGCGAGGCGGCCGAGCATGTACTCCGTCCTTTTAGCAAGGCCGAACGGAGCGAGGCGGATCTTTTGGTCGAGGATGCGGCAGACGTGGCCGAACGCTGGCTCGAGGATCCGGCCCGGGCCCAGGAGATGGCCGCGCATCGACGGCCCGGGTAGTGCCAGAATCGGTCCATGCCCCGACTTAATGCGATCGGAATCGTGGTTTCCTCGATGACTGCGTCTACCGAGTTCTACCGGCACCTCGGGCTCGACTTTCCCTCTGGCTCGGAGAACGAGGGACATGCGGAAGCCGAGACCTCCGGAGGAATTCGGCTGATGCTCGACACCGAGGAAATGATGAAATCGTTCTCCGATTGGGAGCCCCCGAAAGGGGGCGGACAGCGGACCACCCTGGCTTTCCTGTGTGATAGCCCAGCCGAGGTTGATCGTCTCCATCTACTTCTGACCGGGATGGGCGGAAGTACCGTGGTCGCACCGTTCGATGCTCCCTGGGGAATGCGCTATGCAACCGTCGCTGATCCCGACGGAAACCACTTCGACCTGTTCGCACACCAGGAGCAACCTCCGGCGTGACCGGGTTGGTCGGCGCTATCGACCAGGGCACAACCAGCAGTCGATTCATGATCTTCGACGATTCGGGACGAATCGTCGGGCAAAGCCAGGAAGAGCACCGGCAGATCTTTCCCCGCCCCGGGTGGGTCGAGCACGATCCGAACGAAATCATCCAGACCATCTGGCGAGTGATCGACCGAGCCCTCGATGAAGCGGGGTTGACGGCGAAAGATCTGGCGGCTGTCGGCGTCACCAACCAGCGGGAAACCACCGTCGTCTGGGATCGCCGAACCGGCGAGCCGTTGCACAACGCCATCGTCTGGCAGGACACCCGCACCGCCGAAATTTGCCAGAGGCTCGAAGACAGAGTCGGGCCCGATCGCTTCCGGGCGGTCACGGGGCTTCCGCTTGCCACTTACTTCTCGGGTCCCAAGCTCGCCTGGCTGCTACGGGAGGTTCCCACAGTGGCCGAGGCAGCCAGGTCGGGAATGCTCGCCTTTGGGACTATCGATGCCTGGATTCTCTCCAACCTGGTGGGCCGGCATGTAACTGACGTGACGAATGCCTCGCGCACCTTGCTGATGGACTTGCAGTCCGCCAGTTGGGACGAAGCGATCTGCGAGGAGATGGAGATCCCGATCTCATCGTTGCCGGAGATCGTCTCTTCCTCAGGAAGGGTTGGCCTGGGCGGGGGATCCCTCGCCGGCGTTCCGATCAGCGGGGTTCTCGGCGATCAACAAGCTGCGCTATTCGGCCAGCTGGGGTTTGGGTCGGGGACGGCGAAGAACACCTATGGGACGGGATGCTTCATGCTTTTGAACACCGGTACGTCCCCGGTGGCCTCACAGCACGGATTGCTGACCACGGTCGCCTTCCGGCTAGAGGGCCACTCGATGACCTATGCCCTCGAGGGTTCGGTGGCAGTGGCAGGCTCGTTGGTGCAGTGGTTGCGAGACAACCTCGGTCTGATCGAGTCGTCGATGGAGATCGAAGACTTGGCGTCGTCAGTTGGGGACAACGGTGGTGTCTTTTTCGTGCCTGCGTTCAGCGGTCTCTTTGCCCCCCACTGGCGCCCGGATGCGCGCGGGGTCATCGTTGGTCTCACCCGCTTCGTCACACGAGGACACATCGCTCGCGCCGCGTTGGAGGCGACCGCCTTCCAAAGCCAGGAGGTGGCAGAGGCGATGAGGGCCGACTCCGGAGTTGAACTGAGTGAGTTGCGCGTCGACGGCGGCATGGTGCGAAATGACCTCCTGATGCAGTTCCAAGCTGATGTGCTCGGGGTGCCGGTGGTGAGGCCGGTGGTGTCGGAGACCACGGCGCTGGGTGCGGCTTACGCCGCCGGCTTGGCGGAGGGAGTCTGGAGCTCGGTCTCCGAATTGACGGCCAACTGGACGGTCGATCGCCGCTTCGAACCAAGGATGGATGAGAATCAGCGCCAGGCGCTGCTGGAGCGCTGGCGGCAGGCAGTCACTCGCACGCTCGATTGGGCCTGATCAAAGCCCTTCCGCTTCGAGCTCGCGGCCAAAGGTAGCGAGTTGGTGGTCGCGCTCGGTATCAGACCATCCCAGCTCGGACCGCATGACCTCGGCGATGGCGGTCGCATCGGAACGGCCGTGGTCGGGAGAGAGCAACGACAACCGCGTCCGCCGTAAGGCGAAGTCTCCGATAGAAGTGGCGGATTCGTTTCGGACTGCCTGGCCAACCTCCCCGAGATAGGTCATTTTGTCCGAAAGGATGATGTGGCCGTTCGGAACCTCGTCGAGAATCCTCTCGACTGAACCTGCTTCCGATCCGTATCGCCGGAAGAGCCCTCCTGACCTTTCCCTACCTTCCCCGGCTCCGACCAGAAGAACGTTCTTCGTTCTCGACTTCGAGTTGGATTCGAGACTGCGGGTGATTTTGTCCGCCACCTCGGCGGCGATACGCCGGTAGGTAGTGAGTTTCCCCCCCGCCACGACGAGATAGCCGGCCCGTTGCTCGGTAATCACATGCTCCCGCGACGCTTCCGCAGTCGAGTTGGCTTCCTCGTCGGCCAGCGCCCGCAGTCCGGCGAACGTGGCCACAGGGACGAGGCTGTCGACCTCCAGATAGCGTCGGACGTGGTCGAGGAGATACTTAACGTCGCCGGCATTCGCGACCGGGCGGGCAGGCGAGTCCCGATACGCGGTGTCGGTAGTGCCGACCAGAGCATGATCTGCCCACGGAATGAGAAAGAGGACCCGCCCATCATCCGTCTTCGGCAGAACGATCGCTCGCCCAGCCAGCCCCACCGCTTCAGCCGCCAGGATCAAGTGAGCGCCCTTGGAGAGGACGAACTGTGGCTGCGCCTGGGTACCCAGGGGAGGCGGGCGGAAGGCACCGGTTGCCGCGACCACCGTTCGCGCTCGAACCTCTTGCACCTCGCCGTTCTTCACATCCCCAAGCTGGACTAGGAATCCGCCCTCCGATGGTTCTACTCGTCGAGCCTGCATCTGGTTGACCGCAGTGCAGCCGTGGCGCACCGCGGTTCTCGCCAGGGCAATGACGAGGCGGGCATCGTCGGTTTGGGCATCGGAGTAGGCGAATCCTCCTCGCAATCCCTCGGTTCGCAACAGCGGCGCAGCCTTGCGAACCTCCGACAGCGGAAGCCGGCGATGTCGTTCGCCGGGGCGGTTGAAACCTCCTAACAGGTCGTAGAGGGCGAGCCCGGCCCCGAGTGCAATCGAGGCTCGCCGGCCCCTGGCGGCCCAGGCCGGAGCGTCGGCCAAACCATGCTGGTCGTAAACCGGAACGACGAATTCGAGGGTTTGGAACAGGTAGTCGGCGATCCGGGCCAGCACCCGCTGTTCTCGCAGACCTTCGGCGACGAGCTGGAACCGGAAGTGGGGGAGGTATCGGATGCCGCCGTGAAAAAGCTTGGTGGACCGTCCCGAGGTACCCGAAGCCCAATCCATCTGCTCGACCAGTGCGACTCGAAAGCCGCGGGTAGCGAGGTCGAGGGCGACTCCACAGCCGATCACCCCTCCGCCGATGACGAGGACGTCGAAGGACGCGGCCGCAGCCAGGCGATGGCAATGCTCGGCACGGGTCCAGGAGGGAGCGAGCATTCGGGGGAAAAGGTTAGGTAACGGGGCCGTTCGGTATGATCGCCGCCCGGCAGAAAGCGCAAGGAGCTCTCATCTCGTTCCCCGATTGGTTGGCGGTTGGCCGGGTTCTGGTGGTCCCAGCGATCATGGCTCTGACCAGGTCCCAGGACCGAATCGAGCACGCCCTCGGTTATGCGGCGGCGCTTTTCACGGTGGCGGCGATCACCGACTTTCTCGACGGCTACCTGGCTCGGCGCTGGCACGTCGAGTCGGTTCTCGGTGCATTCCTCGATACCACCGCCGACAAGCTCCTGGTGACTGGCACCCTCCTCGCTCTCACCTCCATCGGGCGGGTCTCGATATGGGCTGCCCTCGTCATCATGATGCGTGAATTTGCCGTCATGGGTCTCAGGGGGCTGGTCGCCCTAGGCGGGGGGATGGTGAAGCCATCGACCTGGGGCAAGATCAAGGCCACGGCTCAATACGGCGCCATCGCTCTGGCCTTCATGCGCCTGCCCGATCGATGGGGTCCTTTCTTCCTGGACCAATGGGTGATGTGGGTGGCGGTGCTGGTGACCATTGCCTCCGCCTGGGGTTACTTCGGAGCCTTCTCGAAGATGGTGATCGGGAGTCGTTCGGACGCCGCCAGTAGATGACGGTTGCCATCACCGGGGC
>JBOGEW010000411.1:0-9077 GCA_050742075.1 Acidimicrobiia bacterium | reverse complement strand
GGATAGGTCTCCTCGGGGAACAGCCGCCGCATGTCGGCCGCCGTCTTGAGATAGAACTCGGTGCTGTCGAATTTGAGACGGTTGGGGTCGTCGCGGTTCGACCCAGTTTGGATGCAGAGGAGGACATCGTGGGCGTCTGCCTCCCCTTGCCTCGTGTAGTGAGCGTCGTTGGTGGCGAGGAGCGGGGCGCCGAGCCTTTGGGAAATCTCCAGGAGGTCTGGCGTCACTCGCCGCTGGGCCTCGAGACCGTGATCCTGGAGTTCGATGAAGAAGTTCTCCCGCCCGAAGATGTCTTGGTAGTGGGCGGCGGCTTTGAGGGCGGTATCGAAGTCACGCACGGTTTTCGGTCCCGACTCTTCCCGCGTGGCATCCGGTGCCAGGTGGCGAGCGACCGGCCCGCTGAGGCAGCCCGACGTCGCCACGATCCCCTCCGAATACCGGTTGAGGAGGTCCGAGTCCATCCGGGGCTTGTAGTAGTAGCCGTCGAGGTAGGCGAGGGAGGAGAGCTTGATCAGGTTGCGATACCCGTTCTGGGTGGTGGCCAGCAAAGTCATGTGCATGCGTTGGTTCTCGGCCGCTCGCGGTCGGTCGAAACGGGAGCCCTCGACGACATATGCTTCGATCCCGATGACCGGTTTGATCCCGGCAGCGGTGGCCGCCTGATAGAAATCCACCACTCCATACATGACGCCGTGATCCGTGATCGCCACAGCCGGCTGCCCGTCGGCGGCGGCGGCTTCGACCACGTCGCGGACCCGGGCGGCGCCGTCGAGCATCGAGTATTCGGTGTGAAGATGGAGATGCGCGAACGACCTCGATCTCCCCGAAAACGACATGGCTGTAACTTAGCCGTCAGAGCAGTACGGACAAGACCGCCAAAACCGCCAATACCACCGGCACCAGTACCCGCTGCCGGGACCGGAGGCGGGACCATGTTTCCCCGGTGACGATGCCGGCGAGAAGGCCGCCGAGGTGGCCCTGCCACGAGATCCCGGGGATGAGAAACGGGAGAGCAATGTTGAGCAGGAGCGAGATCCAGAGGCTCGACAAGAGATTGCGACCGAAGGCCGTGTCCCGCATCTTGTATGCGGCGTGCAGCCAGAGCCCAAACAGCCCGAACACCGCCCCCGAGGCCCCCACTAGCGCGTCCCCGGCTCCACCAAAGTGGTAGGCGAATGCCCCGCCGACCCCGGCCGCGGCCAGGTAGAGGGCGAGGAAGGGGGCGCGGCCATACCTGGCCTCGGCAGCCGGGCCGAGCTGGAAGAGGGCGTACATGTTGAAGAGGATGTGGGCGATCGAGGCATGGAGAAAGATCGGTGTGAAGATCCGCCACCACTCCCCGAGCGCCACCAACTGGTTGAACTGCACCAGCTGAACCCTCACTCGGAGTCCGAAGTCTCCGGTGAATTGAGAAATGGCGAACGCAGCAATCGTCACCGCCAGGATGCCGAAGGTGACCGGCGCTCCCCGCCGGAGGCGGGTGGCGGTTCCGGGACGGGTGGCGACCACCCGTTGCCGACCGCGCTGGCGGGCGCATTCGGGACAGAACTGACCGACGCTTCCCGGCGTCGAGCAGCCCCCACAGATCGGTCGATCGCAGGTGATGCAGCGAAGGCCGGTGGGCCGGTTGGGGTGGCGGTAGCAGACGGTGTCGCCGGTTGACGGCGCTTGCGGCTCGGTCATTGCGAGAAAACCTAACCCGGGTGCGTCGCTGTGAGGGAGTTTGCCGCCCCGGGAAGCGTCTCCAGCGCCTTCGCGAGCTCTGCCGGCAACGGCGAGACGATGCTCATCTCTTCGTCGGTCACCGGGTGCCTCAGCTCGAGACGGGCGGCGTGGAGAAACATCCGTTTCAGGACCTTTCCGAAGTTCCGTCGTGAGTAGGTCTTATCACCAACGACTGGGTGTCCGATGGCGGCGAGGTGAACTCTGATCTGGTGGGTACGGCCGGTTTCGAGATCGACCTCCAGCAACGCCAGGCCCTCTCCCTGCCACCGGACCCGGTAATGGGTACGAGCGGGCCGGCCCTCGGGGCTCACCTTCTTGCGGGTCGGGCGGGTGGGATCGCGAGAGATCGGAGCATCGATCGTTCCGGTGGGCATTTCCATCTCCCCGTGGACCAGCGTCAGGTATTGGCGGCGGATCTGCCGGGCGATGAGCTCTCGGACCAACTGGCGATGGACAGCCTCGGACCGGGCCACGAGCAGCAGACCCGAGGTTTCCTTGTCGAGGCGGTGCACCAGGCCCGCCCGCTGCTCCCCGCCAATCCCTTCCAGCTCGGGATAGCGCCCGAGAAGTCCGGCGGCCAGGGTCGCGCTCTCGCGGCCGGCCCCAGGATGGACGACGACACCGGCCGGCTTGTCGACGACCAGGAGGTGCTTGTCCTCGTAGCGGACGATGAAAGGGACCGTCGCCGGTTCCAGCGGGCGCGCCTGCGCAGGCCGCGCGAACTCGATCGTGTGCCCCCGGATTCGTTCATCGGGCTCGACGGGGCGAGAGTCGACCACCACTCCAGCCGCGAACAGCGACCGAGCCTGCTGGCGGGATAGCCCTGCCAGGGTCGCCACGATCTTGTCGGCTCGCTCCCCGATCAGGTCCGCCGGAATCTGGAACCGGTTCCCCACGCTCGGCCTAACGCTTCCCTCGAAGCGCTCCGAGGAGCAGGACGGCGATGGCAACCGAGACCGCCGAGTCGGCGATATTGAACGTCGGCCAGTAGGGGATCTGGATCCAGTCGATCACCCGACCGTCGAGAAAGCCGGGGCCGCGGAAAATACGGTCGGTCAGGTTGCCGAGGGCGCCACCCAGCACCAGACCGAAAGCCACCTGTTCGTGCACGGGACGGGGCTTAGCCAGGGCATAACTGACGAAACCGACCGCCGCCACCGCAGCCACGCCGAGAAAACGACCGGCATCAGGAAGGAGGGAGAAGGCCGCTCCGCTGTTCTCGGTGAAGCGAAACACCAAGAAATCACCGACGATCGAGCGCGGCCCGGAGGCGAAAGTGGTTGCCGCCCAACGTTTCGTCAGTTGATCGAGGGCGACGATGACCGTGGCGAGACCGTAGGCGGGGATGGCCCGCCGGAGGTCAGTTACGACCAGCGCAGCTGACGCACTCGGTGGCATAAGGGAGCACCTCTAGCCGAGCCACCGGGATCGGGTTCCCACAGCTCTCGCAGACGCCGTAGGTCTTGTCGACCACCCGGGCAAGGGCCCGCTCAACCTTGCGCAGCAAATCGACGGTGTTCTGGCCGAGAGACAACTCTTTTTCGTACTCGAAATTCATCGAGCCCGCTTCGGCGCTGCCGGGGTCAGGGCTGCGTTCGGCCGAGGTTTCGGTTTGCCGGGCCTCTTCGAGCTCCCGCTCGTGTTCCTCGATCATCTTCTCAAGTCGCGCCTGCTCCTCCTCGAGCTGGTTACGGAAGCGCTTGAGAGTGGTGGTGGCAAGTTGTCGGGCCATATCAGTTAGTGCAAATCGCCGGGGGAAAGCTCGGGAACGATAGCCCGGACCTGGAATTAATTAACGGGTTGAAGGCCTTTTGTTATTCCTAGAGTTTGAGCCAATGAGTTCCCGATCGAGTTTTCAGCGGGCACGCCCTCAGGTCGATTTTCCCGCCCTGGAGCAGGAGATTCTCGATCTGTGGGATGACCGCGCTGCCTTCCAGGCCTCGATTGACCGCCGCGCTGATGCCCCCGAATATGTCTTCTACGACGGGCCCCCATTTCCGACCGGGAGCCCCCATTTCGGCACCTTGCTCGCTTCGGTATTGAAAGACGTTGTCCCCCGCTACTGGACCATGCGGGGTTTCCGGGTGGAGCGCCGATTCGGCTGGGACACCCACGGCCTGCCGATCGAGATGGAGGTCGAAAAGAGCCTGGGGATCTCCGGTCCTCGCCAGATCGCCGAGTACGGGATAGATCGCTACAACGAAGCCTGTCGGGCTCATGTCCAGGCCAACACCGAGAACTGGCGGCGAGTAATCCGTCGCATCGGTCGCTGGGTGGACATGGACAACGATTACCGAACCATGGACACCGACTTCATGGAGACGGTCTGGTGGGCGGTGCGCCAGCTCTGGGACAAAGGACTGGTGTACCGCGACTTCAAGGTCCTCCCCTACTCCTGGGGTGCCACCACTCCTCTCTCCAATTTCGAGGTCAATCTGGGTGGCTACCGGGATGTCGACGACCCCTCAGTCACCGTCAAGTTGAAGGTGAGAGATACCCAGGGGGCGATCGCGGCCGGCGATTTCCTCCTCGTCTGGACCACCACTCCCTGGACTCTTCCCGCCAACCTGGCGGTGGCGATCGGTCCCGACATCGCATACGTCGCTTTCGAGGATGGGGGCTCTCGCCACTGGATGGCGCGACGCCGCCTCGACTCCTATTTCAAGGAGCCGCCGCCTGTGCTTGCCACCGCCCAAGGGGTCGAACTTCTCGGGGTCGCCTATGACCCTCCCTTTGACTATTTCGCCGCCGAAAGGGGACGAGGCGCATTCCGGGTCATCGCCGGCGCCGAGGTGTCGACCGAGGACGGCACGGGCCTGGTGCATATGGCTCCGGCTTATGGCGAGGCCGACTT
The DNA here is from genome assembly GCA_050742075.1 of Acidimicrobiia bacterium. Classification (GTDB taxonomy): domain Bacteria; phylum Actinomycetota; class Acidimicrobiia; order Spongiisociales; family ZC4RG35; genus JACCTH01. Next base: position 4,498 of record JBOGEW010000411.1, on the reverse strand, counting down.
CGCCGCGCTGGCCGCGGCCGGACTCGACGTTCTGGTCGATCCGATTGATCTCGAGGGCCGATTCACCGACGCCGTCCCCGAGGTAGCGGGGATCAATCTCAAAGAAGCGGATCCAACGTTGGTGCGACTGCTCAAAGAAAAGGGAGCGCTATTTCGCAACGAACGCATCCGCCACCCTTATCCGTTTTGCTACCGGACCGACACCCCTCTCATGTACAAGGCGATCCCCACCTGGTTCATCGGTGTGGAGTCGATCAAGGATCGGCTGGTCAAGCTAAACGACAACATCCATTGGGTGCCCGAGCACGTGGGCACTCGCCGTTTCGGCAACTGGTTGGCCGACGCCCGCGACTGGGCCATTTCCCGTAATCGCTACTGGGGCTCTTGCATCCCGGTGTGGGAGTGCCCCTCCGGCCACATGCATTGTGTCGGTTCGATCGAGGAGCTCGAGAAGCTCTCGGGGGTGCGCCTCACAGATCTGCACAAGCACTTCGTCGATCCAGTGACCTTTCCCTGCCCCGAGTGTGGCGAGGAGATGCGACGGGTGCCCGAGGTCTTGGACTGCTGGTTCGAGTCGGGCTCCATGCCCTACGGGCAGGTGCACTATCCGTTTGAGAACCGGGAGCGGTTCGAGTCCACCTTTCCCGCCCAGTTCATCGCCGAGGGTCTCGACCAGACCCGGGGTTGGTTTTACACCCTCCACGTCCTCGGGGCGGCATTGTTCGATTCGGAGGCGTTTCGCAACTGCGTCGTCAATGGTCTCATCCTCTCCTCCGACGGCCGCAAGATGTCGAAGTCGCTCAAGAACTACGACGATCCCACCGAGCTGCTCGAGACCCACGGGGCCGACGCGCTGCGCGCCTATCTCATCAACTCACCGGTGCTGAGGGCGGAGCCCGTCCGCTTTCAGGTGCAGGCCATTCGCGAGGTAACCCGCACGGTCTTGCTGCCCCTGTGGAACGCCCACAGCTTCTTCACCACCTATGCCGCCGCCGACGGCATTACCGGCGACGACCTCCAATCGGCGCCGCCGCCTGGGGAGCGACCTGAACTCGACCGCTGGATCCTCTCGGTGTTGCAAAGCCTCATCGCCGACGTGAACCGTCAGATGGAGGGCTACTACCTCTACAACGTCGTTCCTCCGGTGCTGGCGTTCGTTGCGGACCTGACCAATTGGTATGTCCGCCGCAGCCGGCGAAGATTCTGGCGGCGGCGGGGCGAGGACGACCTCGACAAGCTGGCCGCGTTCGCCACTTTGTATGAGGTCCTAACGACCTTCGTGGCGGTGGTGGCGCCGGTCCTGCCCTTTATTTCCGAGCGGATCTACCAGGACCTGGTGCGAGAGATAGATCCCGCGGCACCCACCAGCGTTCACCATCGCGACTATCCCGACGAGCAACCTGAATTGATCGATCGTGATCTCGAGCGGGCGATGTCGGTCGTGCGTGACGTTGTAAGCCTTGGTCACGGCTTGCGCAAGCAACACGAGATCAAGGTCCGCCGTCCTCTCGCCTCGATTACTGTCGTGACCCATCACGACCAGCACCGGCAGGCCGTCGCCGACCATGCCGATCTGATCGCCGACGAGCTCAACGTCAAAGAGGTGCAGGTCACGGAGAGCGGAGCGGGCTTGCTCAAGTTGTCGGCCAAACCCGATTTCGCTCGCCTCGGCCCTCGCTTCGGTGCACGGGTCAAAGAGGTGGCGACCTTTGTCGCCGGTTTGGGAGAAGGTCAGATCGAGTCTCTGCTCGACGGCAACGGGTTGGAAGTCGCCGACTCGACTATCACCGGTGCCGATCTCGTTATCGACCGCCAGCCCGAAGAGGGAATGGCGGTTGCCGCGATCGGCGGTCTGGCCGTCGCCCTCAGCATGGAAACCACTCCAGCCCTCCTGGCCGAGGGCCTGGCGCGCGAGTTCGTGAGCAAGGTGCAACAAGAGCGCAGGCAGGCGGGACTCGATGTGTCGGACCGGATCGCGGTGGCGTGGTGGACTGACGACGAGACCCTGGCCGAAGCGGTCTCCTCTTTCGACGCCTACATCAAGGGAGAAGTGCTGGCGACCAGGCTCGAGCGGGCGATCGAATGGGTCGGCGAGCGCTCACACCTCGACGGAGCGGCCTACGCGCTCAGCGTGCAGAAGGCGTCCGGCTGATTCTGTGGGCCGGTAGATGGGCAGAGGCGCCCTCCGAACAGGTTCGCTTTAACCCCTTTCCCAGGGGCGGGCGCTGACTCGAGCCACCTCAGGTTCGGGCTCGCTCTCGAAATCGTCCTCGGTGATGTCCACCTCGCGCGGCACCGCTTGCGCCGGGAAGATCTCGCTGAAACTTGGGTTGTCCTCGGAGGATTCATCTACCGCCGCTTCGTCAATCTCATCGACGTCGTCGTCGTCAGGGGTCTCGGAGCCACCGAGCGTGGACGCCGTCTGCGAGAGGCTGTCCTCCATCTCGTCGACTTCGCTCCTCACCGCCGCGGCCAAGCCTGAGAGCTTGGCCCGGAGAGATCCGACCAGATCCTGCATCCCCGAAACCTCGCCCTGGAGACGATTCTTTTCATCGTCGCGCTTCTTGAGGGCGGCGGCGGTCTCAGCCTCGGCTTCACCGCGAAGGTTTTCGGCCTCGGCTCGCGCCTCCGCCAGCAGGCGATCAGCAGAACGCTGGGCGGTGAGGATCGCCCGTGAGATCTCGGACTCGTTTCCTCCCCGGGAATTGGAGTCGGACTCGAGGGCGCGGATCTTGTCTTGAGCCTCGCGCAGTCGTTGCTCGTAGGAACGCAGCGTCGACACCACCTCGTCGAGGAAGTCGTCGACCTCGTCCATCTGATAACCGCGCAGTGCCTGGGTAAATGCCTTCTGCTCGACGTCTATCGGAGTTAGGTTCAATCGCCACCTCTCTTGTCGCCCAAAGATTTAGCTACCAATGAGGATACGGCCGCTCCCCGTTGGTACCAAGAACTAGATGCCCTTGCGGCCGGTTGGCCGGACAAGGTCAACAGACGAACCTGCGCAAGAGCCCGAGGCCAAGCAGAAGAATCAGCGGAGTGAGATCGATGGCCGCCATCCCCAGCCGCAGAGGCGGGATGACGCGGCGCATGGGGAGGATGATCGGATAGATGATGCGATCGAGGAAAACCTGCACCTTGCCGAGGGGATGGACAGCCGAGACCCGCACCCAGGAGAGAATGACCCAGGCCAGCACCGCGAGCGAATAGAGCTGGATCAGGATACAGATGAGACCCACAGGGTGCGATCAGTCTTCGTCGCCTAGTTCGTAAACCCCGAGGCGTTGCAGACGCCTGCGCTCATCACGGGAGAGGATGACCCGCGGCGGCAATACCACCACCAGGCCGTCACCAATCTTGTTCATGGTGCCGTCCAGGGCGTATATGAGTCCGCTTCCGAAATCGATCACTCGTCGCACCAAATCGGGCTGGGTGCGGCGGAGGTCGAGCACCACCGGCACGCGATCGCGTACCCGGTCGGCCAATACCTTGGCATCGCCGAACTCCTCGACGACAAGGATATCCGCCTGCACATCGACCGGGCGGACGGCCCGCACGACCGGTGTGTCCACATTCCCGGAACGGAACGCGGTCGTCCGTGACGCCGAAGAAGGTGGTTCGACCCGCCGGCCTTCGACCCGCGAGAACGTTTCCATGCGCCGCATATCAGGACGACGGTTCTCTGGGCGCCGTTGCTCGGCGTCGTCCCAGTCCTCTCCCCGGTTATGTGCCGGCGGGCGACGCTGGGTAGAACCACGAGCGGCGCGATCGTCGTCGCTGATGACCGGATCGTCCTCGGGATCCTCGTCAACGAGTCCGAGGTAAACAAGAGCTTTAGAGAACAAAGATGGCATTTGCGGGGATGCCTCTAGTTTGGCAGTTCGTCAAAGATAGCCCGGCCGATTCGCACAATCGTGGCACCGGCCTCGATGGCAACCTCGAAGTCATCTGTCATCCCCATCGAGAGCTCGGACGCGGTCGGGATCGTCTGACGAACCTCGTCCGCCACCCCGACCAGCTCATCGAAGTAGGGCCTGGCGTCGGCAGGGCGCGCGACCATCGGGGGGATGGTCATCAGACCTGTCACTTCGATCCCCGAAGCCCGAGCGCGCTTGCAAAGGGCCAGGGTCTCTCCGGGATCGACTCCGTGCTTCTGGGCCTCGGACCCGATGCGAACCTGAACCAAAGCCGGGGGCGGGGCGCCGGGGCCCTTCACCCAGGCGGAGACGAGTTCGGCTCGGTCAAGGGAGTGGAGAAGACTCACGGCTCCCCTCACAGTCCGCACCTTGTTGCTTTGCACCGGACCGATGAAGTGCCAGATGATGTCGGAGGGAAGATCGCCGACCTTGCTCGCCAGCTCCTGAGCGCGGTTCTCGCCGAAGTCGCGTTGACCCCGGTCGTAGAGCGCCGAGATCGCGGCGGGCGGCCGACCCTTGGTCACCACCACGAGCCGAACTGAGTCCGCCCTCCGCCCGACCCGCTCGGCGGCAGTGGCGATGCG
>JBOGEW010000410.1:0-3225 GCA_050742075.1 Acidimicrobiia bacterium | reverse complement strand
CCCGCCAGATGGTGCCCCCGAAGAAGCTGGTTTCCTCCTGCCACTCGTTGTTCTGATCTCGCCAGCGACGATTGACGGCGAGGCGGATCTTGACCATCGGTACTCCCGAAGGCGTAAATCGCATTTCGGGGTCCTCGACCAGGTTTCCAACGAGCACGACGTTGTTCAGGGACATGGAATTCCTCCTTGGTTCGATACCCTGACTATGGAGGTCCGGAGGGACAAATCAAGGGCTTTGTTCATTGCTTGGTCCCGGCCGGCTGAATGATCTTGTGCCGGATCACCTCGTCTTGGAGGGTGAGCATCCGATGCAGTTCGTTGATCGCCGGCGGCTCTGCCTGAAAGGTCAGAACCGAGTAATAGCCATCGTGGAGATGGTCGATTTCGTAGGCAAACCGGCGTTTGCCCCATAGGTCGCGGCCACTAACCGTGGCCCCCCGATCGGTGAGGAACTGAGCGATGCCATCAACGCGGCCCTCGACATCGTCCTCACCCAAGTCGGGGCGATGAATAGTCATCACCTCGTAGGTGCGCATTTACTTTCCTCCTGTGGACAACCGGCCTTTTGGCGCGGAAGGCTCCGATCGACTGCGGGAGTTGGCGGAGCAGGGTGTTGCGGGCTGAAAAAGCCCTTTCAGACCTTGAGTGTAATCCAGCCCGATCAGGGTATCGCGAGGCGGTCATCGGTCTTTGGAGCGAAGCTCCCGGCGGGGGATTCGAGAACCCAGCGAAACAGCCCTTCGGCAACATAGATCGGGCAGGGATCGACCTGACAAGGCGCGAGAGAAGTTTGGTCGACGATGGCTCCGTTCGCTCCGAAAAAGAAGAGATCGAGAGGGATCGGAGTCTCCTTCATCCAAAAGCCCGTCGTCACCTCCTCGTTCCAGGCGAAGAGCATCCCCTCGAAGCCGCCGAAATCCCTAACCATCGATAGACCGCGCTGACGCTCGGGCTCCTCGTCGGCGAGAGCGACCGTTAAGGAGACATTTCCGACGAGGATTTCGACCGGCTCCCAATCGGCGAGATCGCCTCGGGCGAAGGTCGTGGTGGGGATGGAAGGAGCAGCCGTCGAGGGAATCGAGGACTGAGCCGTCGTGGTGGCGTTCGTGCTTCCTGGCGCCGAAGAGCACGCCACCACGACGGCGGCCAAGGCGAGACACGAGGAGATTCTGCGGGCTGGAACCGTCGTTGTACAACGGTTACAACCCTGGGTTGTCATGGCTCGCGCAAAGCCTGGGCGACTTCGTCGGAGAGGTGGTAACTCTCGTCCTCGTTGGGAAAGCTCCCATTCTCCACCGCTCGTCGGAATGACTCGATCCCCTCCACGGCTGCCCCATGAAGGTCGGCAAAGCGGCGCACGAACTTGGGACTGCGGCCATAGGAGAGACCCAGGACGTCGTGGAAAACGAGCACCTGTCCGTCGGTCCCCGGGCCAGCCCCAATCCCGATGGTGGGAGCCGAGATCTCTTTGGTGATGATGTCAGCCAGCGCACTTGGTATCCCCTCCAGCACCAGAGAGAAGATGCCAGCTTGATCGAGGGCCTGCGCGTCCTTGATGAGGTCGCGAGCATCTGAGACCATCTTCCCTTGCACTCGATAACCGCCCATAGCATGGACCGACTGTGGAGTGAGGCCTATATGACCCATAACCGGGATCTCGGTCTCGACCAGCGCGTTGATCATGGGCAGTCGCTTGCGCCCACCTTCGAGCTTGACCGCCTCCGCCCCCCCGTCGCGAATCAAGCGACCGGCATTCTTGATCGTGGCCTCTTCGGAGAGGTGATATGTCAGCCAGGGCATATCACCAACCACGAGGGCGCGGGGCTTGGCCCGGGCCACCGCGGCGGTATGGAGCACCATCGTGTCCAGCTCGATCGAGATCGTCGTCGCGTGCCCGTGGACGACATTGGCCACTGAGTCACCCACGAGGATCATGTCCATGCCGCCCTCGTCAGCGATTCGCGCCGATGGGTAGTCATAGGCCGTGACCATCGTGAGTGGTGGCCCGCCCTTGCGGGCGCGGATCATCGGAGCTGTGATTTTGGGGATGCCCTCTGGCTCAGACGTGGTCTCTTCGTTGGCCACAATCGCTCCTCTCTCCCCTCCTCGCCGGGTAGGGGGAACTCAAGCGTCGATTCAGACAGAAATCCATCGGCCGCCGCATATCAGGTCGCCCGTGGACCTTCGATTCTACCGGGCCTACTCCGGCCGCAGACGAGTAGCGAGCACGTAAATAGTGATCGGATAGATCACGACTATGTGAATACGATGCGTTGTTCGTCGAGGGTGCGCGACGACTGCAGGGTCATGGCTCTGTCCCGACCCAGCCTAGGCCGCGAGCTCTCTAGGCGCCGGGCCGATCGCAGGGGAACTCGGCGCGAGGCCAGCGCTCCAGGTTTCCGCCCTCGAAGTAGATGTAGAGATAATCCTCGCGGGTGGTGGGGTCGAGATAGATCTCGCGATCGCGGAAGTTGAAGCCCTGGGCCATCACCCCCTCCGGAATCTTCTTGCTGATCTCGAAAGTAAGCGGTTCACCCGCTGCGTTGGTCAATTGCCCCAGGACTCCGTCGGGGTCACGGGCATACATGTCACCGAAGAAGACGAGGAATTGAACGTCCTCGTGGCCACATTCCTCGAAGCCCTGGTACTGGATGAGCTGGCTCCCTTCCAGGCGCTGACCACTCTCGTCAAGCCAGGGACCGGTTTGCGCCATCGTGCAGGCAGACAGGGCCAGAGCGAGTAGCAGCTGGACCGGGCGCTTCAAGCGGCCGGAGCCCGATTGGCCGCCCGCCGGACGAAGTCCATGTCAGTCCGATGCTCGGCGGCGTCGCCTGGAGTCTCGACGATCACCGGCGCATTGGCCAGGGCGACGACTTCGGCCAACAATTTCGCAGGCATCTGTCCCAGGCCGAGGTTGGCATGGCGGTCGCGGCGTGAATCGAAGGGGTCGCGGGAGTCGTTGCAATGCACGAGATCGATTCGACCCGTGGCCTCCAGGACGCGCCCGACCAATTCGTCCCCGGGCTCACCCCCCGCCCAAGCGTGGCACGTGTCCAGGACGAAGCCGGGGTTGAGGTCTGCGATCACCTCCCACAGTCGGGCAATCGAATCGACTCGACGGCACACCGCGTTGTCGCCGCCAGCAGTGTTCTCGATCAGCACCGGAACTTCGCTGTCGAGCTCCGACAAAGCCTTCCGCCATCGGGGATACGCATCGGCCAGGGG
>JBOGEW010000409.1:0-3216 GCA_050742075.1 Acidimicrobiia bacterium | reverse complement strand
GGCTTCGCCGCCGCGGCCACCACCGGCTCCCGTTCCATGGGTCTGCTGGCGGCGATTGTTGTCGGGCTGGCGGCGGGGGCACTCATGGGGCTTTTGACCGTCACTATCGGCACCAACCAACACGTGGCGGGGATCGGAACCACCCTGGGCCTGATCGGAATCTCCGAATACTTCAACCGTCTGGCATTCGGCAGCGGCGAGGCTCTCCGTCGGATCGAGCCCTATCCGCCCTGGGAGCCTTTTGGACCCGACAACTTGTTCAGCCAATACGGACTCACCTATGTGGGCTTCCTGGTGATCGCCCCGCTGGCCTGGTGGGTGCTAGGGCGGACCCATTTCGGTCTCAATGTGCGGGCGGTGGGTGAGAACCCGGAGGCGGCCGACGCCGCCGGTATCAACGTGGCCCGCACCCGGTATGCCGCGCTCATGATCGGCGGGGCCTTGATGGCTGTGGGCGGCGCCTTCTTCACCCTCGCCGCCCTGGGCAGCTTCACCCTCGACATCATCGTCGGGCGGGGGTGGGTGTGCATCGCCTTGGTGATCTTCGGACGGTGGCGGGTGTGGCGGGGAGTAGCGGGAGCCCTGCTGTTTGCCGCGGTCTACGCCCTCCAACTGCGACTACGGATTCTGTCGGGGTTCGAAGCCGTCCCCTTCGAGCTGCTTCTGGCCCTCCCCTATCTGGTAGTCATCGCTGCCCTGGTCATCTCCGGGCGTAACGTCGCCTACCCGGGTGCATATTTGAAGCCCTATCGACGGGATTGAAGGTCGGCTCACACCTCACATACCTTGTGTCCACATGCCAACTGGGAGGCTGACAAGCATCCCCCGACACTCCTAAGGCATCCATTCGCGCTTACGCATGGTTTCGATCACCTGCTTCGGAGCGATGTGGTTCAGGTAGATGCTTGTCGTGGCCAGGGAGACATGACCGAGCTGTCGCTGAATGACCGGAATCTCGACTCCTTCCATCATGAGCTCGAAGGCGTGGGTGTGACGAAGGCCATGGGGATGGACGCGCTTTCCGATTCCCGCCCGGGCCGCCAGTTTGGGTAAAAGCTGTTTCAGATAGGAGTTCTTCAGCGGCTTGCCCTGGAGGGTGCAGAAAAGTGGCACCTCCGAACCGAAGCCGAGTCGGCGCCTGCGGTCGATCCAGAGTGCGATCACTGAGCAGGCGCCGGGATCGATTCCCACGGTGCGGCGACGATCGCCTTTTCCATGGAGGACTGCGATTGCGCCACTCTTTAGATCGACGTCCTTCTCCATCACCCCCAGCGCCTCAGAGTGGCGAAGACCGGCCCGATAGAGAAGGGTGATCAGAGCGCGATTGCGCAACCCGAGCGAGGTGGTGGTTGAAATCTGGGCGAACAGAGCGCGGACCTCTTCAGGAGTGAGGATCTCCGCCGGATACTTCTTCCCCTTGTTGGCTGGGACCCGACCCGTGTGATAGCCCGGCATCGTGACGGCGGGTCGCATCTCGTGAACGTATCCCAGCGAAAGGTAGCCATCAAGAGTGCCGTAGGGTGCCCGCCAATGCCCGCCTATGTCGTCGCCTCCGTCACCGATGTCTGGGACCAGGACAAGCTGGTCGCATACCGCGAGCGCAACACCGGCGCCGTTGCCCACCACGGCGGCCGGTTCATCGTGCGCGGAGGGCGGCAAGAAATCCTGGAGGGCGAGGCGCCAATGCGGGTGGTGATCATCGAGTTCCCCGACTTGGACGCGGCCCGCGGCTGGTACTACTCGGACGAGTACGCGCCTCTGCGCGAACTCCGTCAGAGCGCATCGACCACTGACATCTACGTCGTCGAGGGAGTTTGAAAACGAGTTGACCCCAGCCTTGGGGCCGGGGTCAACTCTTTGGTCGCTTAACGGGAGATCAGGCGCCGAAGGCGTCGGCGAAGGCCGCCTGGAATTCGGGCGTGGCGAGGCCGCTGTAGCCGCAGCCGTTCACGACCCCATCGGTGGCGGTGACCAGGTATTGCTGACCCACTTCAAACGTCGGCGTTCCTATCAAGGCCTCCATTCCGGGAGTGAACGAGATCTCGACTGTCTCGGCGTCGCCACCGGCGTACCAGCGGTCGACCCCCAGGGTCGCCACGGTGCCGTTGACCTCTGTCACCGTTCCGCCAAAGGCCGGGCTCATCCCGCGCAGGGTCTCGACATCGAAGACCATGCACATGGCCATTGGATCGCCCGGACTGGCGGTCAGCTGCAGCGGCTCGCTCGAGGCAGCCAGGCCGCCGAAAAGGAGCGCGCCCGCGACTACGACGAATGAAGCCGCCGCTGCCGCCAGGGCGAGGAGACGTGGACGCTTCCGCGGCACTTGACGTGGTTCGCTCGTGATTGTCGTTGACATGATGTCCTCCATTAATGCTTGGGCCCGATCGCTTTGGATCGGGTCCACCGGTTTTGTCGGAGGACTTGGGTTCGAGGCCGCCAGCCGGTCTTTGAGTTGGTCGTCGGTCATGACCCTCCCTCCTTTCTTACACGGTGTGAGTGTCCGAGGAGCACCTCATTCTTTCGGCTTTTCTCGAGCTTCTCGCCGAGTTTGGCTTTTGCCCGATGCAGACGGATTGAGACGGCATTGGGAGTGATACCAAGCACAACTGCGATCTCGGTGGGCTCGAGCTGTTCCCAGGCCCACAGTTGAAGGAGCTCGCGGTCGGGGTCGTCGAGGGACCCCAGGGCGTCGTACAACTCAGAGTCGAGTGGGTGTTCGGACCCTTCGAGGTCGATCGGTTCGAGTTCCACTCGGCGGACCAGACGGAGGCGACGAAGAGCGGAGCGGCGGTGGTTGGCAATCTGGCGTCGGGCCACCCCATAGACCCACGGCAACACCGCGGCGTTGGGGACATCGTCAATCCGTCGCCAGACGGTGAGCATCGTCTCGGCAACGACGTCGTCGACCGAGTCAGGATCGACCCGGCGGCGCACATAACGCTGGACCGGTTCGTACCCCTCGGAGAACACCGCCTCGAAGTGCCGCCGGCGCGCGTCAACAGTGGCTCGGTTTCCGGTCACGGCGATCGGACGTCTATCGAGGCGAAGCGGTTCCCGAGGCCTCGCTCGGGAACCACCGCTTTCTCAAGTCACGGTGCATTCCGACGGCCGCAGATGAGCCCCAGTCGCGAAACTCGGCCCTGCGCGGGAGGTCCAAGTCCGTATGTTTGGTTATGTGGCGGACTAGTGACTACTACCTAAGCCGCGGCCTACGAC
>JBOGEW010000408.1:0-3910 GCA_050742075.1 Acidimicrobiia bacterium | reverse complement strand
CTGCGGGCTCGAGCGGCCGGGTCAAGCTCAGATCTGAGCTCGACTCGGCCGGCTCGATGGCCGGTTGGGTGGCGGCTAGGTCCGCCTAGATGTGCTCGGTCGCGCTGAATTACCCAAATCTTCGTGTCTGGCCGCGACCCGGTGCCGAGGACGGCACTACCTTTGGGACGAAGGAGGTCTGATGTCCAATTTCTTCGTGGGTTGCACCAATGACCAACTTCGCGAGGTCGAGCTATTTGCCGATCTCGACGAGGCCACCCTTGACGATTTGAAGATGCATTCGCATTTCATCGGGGCCCACCCGGGGTTACATGTGATTCGCCAGGACGGCGCTGGTTTTGATCTCTACGTGATCCTGTCGGGCGATGCGGAGGTCCGCCGCAACGACGAAGCGGTAGCCACGCTGAGCAAAGGGGATGTCTTCGGAGAGATGGCGTTGCTCAGCAGCCATCATCGAAACGCCGACGTCGTGGCTACTTCCGTGATGTCGATGATGACCATGACCGCCAACGACTTTCAGATGGTGGCCGGCAAATATCCGGAGATCGAACGGCGCATCCGCCAGATGGCGGAAGCGCGCCAGAACGCCTAAAGCCTTGCTGTTTCTCCCCCCGAAGGGGGGATGGGACCCCGTGCCCCCTCCGTCGCCTTGGGCGACACCTCTCCCAACGCTCGCTTCGCTCACTGGGAGAGAACTCGCTCGCTGGTTAGGAGTAGCGGGTCACGAACCCGCGGGTTCGGAAGACGGTGAGCATCGCCGCTCCGAACCAGACTGACAGGCCGAGGAAGACCACGGTCCCAATCGTGGCTTGACCCAGGCGCGACCACGGAACCGGTGCTCCATCCAAGATGGCGCGGGCGGCGGCAAACGCCTGCGTAGTGGGGAGTACTCCTGCGAACTGTCGCAGCGCGGCCGGAAGCGCATCGACGGGAAAAAAGACACCAGAAACGGCCAGCACAACGTAATTGAGTCCCCAGGTGAGGATTTCCGCACTCTGACCGAAGCGGAGGATCAATCCCACAACCAGCAAGGCAATCGCCCAGCCATTGGCGACCAATAGCCCAACGATGGGCAGTACTGACCACCCCAGCGCCGACAGGTCGAAGCCGTAGAGAACGATGGTTGTGACGGTGAGGGTCAGCATCGTCATTGCCAGCTTGACGAATCCAAAGATGGCAATTCCGCTCATGTACTCCACCGGCTTGACAGATGTGGTCAGCACGTTGAGTAAGTTGCGCGTCCAGGTCTCCTCCATGAAGGCTGTTGACCCCGTCATTTGCACTTGGGTCAGGGTCCAGAACAAGACCAGACCGGCGAGGAGATAAGGCACCCCGGCTCGACTGGCGTCGTTCTCCTGGGCGATGAATACACCTAATGAGCCCCAGAGGATCACGTCCATGAGCGGCCAGAAGGCGATCTCGAACCACCGGTGGGGCGAGCGAAAGAGAATTAACCAGTGTCTACGGACGACGGCCTTGATTCGCGTGAAGTTCATTGCGTTCCTCGCCCGCGCGCCGCCACCGCGAGGAAGGCACCTTCGAGATCTTCGACATCGAACTGGGTGGCGATGGCCGAGGGGGTCCCGTAGGCGACGATCTCGCCGAGCGACATCAGGATCACCCGTTCGCAGAGTTTCTCGACCTCTCGCATGTTGTGCGATGTCACGAGGAGGGCGGTGCCGTGACGCGAGTGCAAGTCGAGTAGAGCGGTGCGAACTCGAGCCGCAACGTCAGGATCGAGCGAAGCAGTGGGTTCATCGAGAATCAGGAGGCGAGGCTGATGAAGGGTCGCCTTGGTAATGCTGACCAGGGTTCGTTGACCGGATGAGAGCTCTTGGTTTCGTTTCTCAGCCAGCTCTTCCAAGCCGAACGCAGTTATTGAACTGTCGACGATCGGCTTGGGCCGGCGGATGCCGGCCAGGCCGGCGAAGAGAGTCAAGGCCTCGCGAACCGTGAGATTCTCTGGCAATGGCAGGTAGCCCGCCACGAAACCGACCTCTTCCATTGCTGGCGACCGTCCGTGAGGGAGGCGGTGTCCCGCCAATTCGATCGTGCCGGCATCTGGTTTGATCGCCCCCAGAATCATCAAGAGCGTGGTCGTTTTCCCGGCCCCGTTCGGCCCTAACAGACCGACTCGATCGCCCCCGTTGAGAACCAGGTCGAACGACTTGACCGCGGCCACTCCTTTGAACGACTTGGCCACGTTTTGGGCGCGCAGGACCGGGGCGGAATAGTCCATGATCGGGCAATTGTTGTCGTTTCCAGAACAACATCCGGTCGAATTTTCCAACCGAAGGAGCACCGTGCCGATCCACCGCCTCAACCACGCCGTGTTGTATGTATCCGATGTCGACCGCAGTGTCGGCTTCTACGAGAACGTTCTCGGTTTCCGCAAGGTGATGGGCTTTCCTGGTGCTGCCTTCCTGCAGGCGCCGGCATCACAGAATGACCATGATCTGGGGCTGTTTCAAGTGCCCGGCGCCGGTGCCTCGACCGCCGGCCGCTCGACTGTCGGTCTCTATCACTTGGCCTGGGAGGTCGACACGCTCGGCGCCCTCGAGGACGTGTCCCATCGCCTCGCGGAGGAGGGGGCCCTAGTCGGGGCGACGGACCACGGAACCACCAAAGCGCTTTATGGACAGGATCCCGACGGGATCGAATTCGAGGTCTGCTGGCTGGTGCCAGGTGAGTTGATCACTGAGGAGATCATCGAGGCGAAGGCCCAAATGAAGCGCCTCGACATCGTCGCAGAGAAGGAGCGCTACGGCGCCGACACCCTGGGCGGGATCGGCGTGTCCATTTCCGCCCTAGTCCGATAACCGACCTCCAATTGCGCCCGGTACCGTCTGCAGGTGCCGTTCACCTTTCTCATCGGCGGCGCCCGTTCGGGTAAGTCGAGCCTGGCGGTGCGGTTGGGTAATCGCGCACGAGGCAACGTCGTGTTCATTGCCACGGCCATTGCCGGTGACGACGAGATGGCTCAGCGTATCGCCGATCACCAAGCGGGACGGCCAGGGTCATGGTCGACCATCGAGGAGCCGCGCCATCTCAACCAGGCAATCAAAAAACTTGTGCCGACGTCATTCGTCATCCTCGATTGCCTGACCCTTTGGGTAAATAACCTCTTTGTCGAGTCGCCCGAAGAAGGTGTCTTGGCTGAGGCTGACAGTGTCGCCCGCGCCCTGGCGGACAGAGCGGGGGAAGGGGTGGTGGTCAGTAACGAAGTCGGGCTTGGAATCGTCCCCTTTGACGCAGAAACTCGTCGCTATCGAGATCTACTGGGCCGTGTCAACGCCCTGTTTTCCAGCCAGGCAGCTGATTCGTTCTTTCTCGCCGCCGGGAGGGCGACTCGGTTGGAAGAGATGCCGATGTGAGCACCTGGTCGCAACTACTGGCAGAAGCACCGACTCCTGACGAGGCTGCCCGTTCGTCGGTCATCGATCGATCCGGGCACGTACTTCGACCGAAAGGAGCCTTAGATCGTTTGGATCAGATTGCTGCGTTCCTGGCAGGTTGGCAGCGAACCGCGGTTCCGGTGATCGAGCGCCCCCGTCTCTTGATCGCGGTGGCGGACCACGGCGTAGCCAATCGCGGGGTCAGCGCCTATCCGCCAGAGGTGACCGCCGCGATGCTGCAGGCTTTCGAGAAAGGAGTGGCCACTTCGACTGTTCTGGCAAACCGTCTGGGCGTGACCGTCGAGGTGATCGACGCAGGGGTCGGTAGTCCCACCGGCGACTTGTCGATTGAAGACGCTCTCGACGACGACAGATTTGAACTCTGCATCAGCCTGGGCCGGCGGGCTGTCGTTGATTCCGACTGCGACCTTCTGCTCCTAGGGGAAATGGGAATCGGCAATACGACGGCGGCGGCGGCGGTGGTGGCAACTCTCTTTGGCGGTGAAATCCAAGAG
>JBOGEW010000407.1:0-13007 GCA_050742075.1 Acidimicrobiia bacterium | reverse complement strand
CACCGATGACGGTCCCCAAACGGCCAGCAAGTTCTATATCAACGGCATTGAGCCTGTCGTGACTGTTGATACCACTCGCGGCTACCGGATTCAGGGAACTCCTACTCATCGCATCAAAGTCGTCTCTCCGGAGGGCGAGTGGGTTTGGAAGCGCTTCGCCGACTTGAACGAGGATGACCTGGTTCCGCTACAGATCGATCAGCTCGTCGGCCAGCCCCAGCAGGTTGCCTTGCCGCCACTCGGCGATGCCCATTGGACGTCGGACTTCACCACCCGTGTCCCGTCAACAATGACCTCCGATCTCGCCGAGTTCGTTGGTTACTTCATGGGAGACGGATCGCTTCACTCGAAAGGCATCCGACTCTGTGTGACCGAACAGGATTTCGATGTGGTCGACCACTTGCGCCTCCTTGGCAAGCAACTCTTCAACCTAGAGGCGCATACCTCGCAGAGGCCCGGCTACACCGAGGTTGCGTTTCACTCGGTCAGATTGGCCATGTGGTGGGAGGCCTGTGGGTTTGCGAAGCTCGCTCCCGTCGAGGGTCACTACGGAAAGGGTTGGCATCCCCATATTCCCAATGCGATCTTGGCGAGCAATGATCGTGAGGTCTATCGGGCCTTTTTGCGCGGACTGTTCGAAGCAGATGGATACGTTCATGCTCAGGGCTACCCCACTTGGACGACTGCATCAATCGAATTCTCTCGCGACGTGCAAAATCTCATGCTCGCCCTCGGGCTTCCGACCACGCGAAAGTTTGATATCACCGGCTGGGGGCAGTCGGAGTCCTGCTCCTTGCGTACGATTAATTCTGCTTACAACATCAGATTCGGCCACGACATCGGATTCATCTCCGACCGCAAGCAGTCCGCGATTCTTCGAGCAACCTCTCGGCAGGGAGCGCGTCGGGACTACGTGCCCATCACTCGGGCGCTTGTTGATGAACTCGCGGGACAGAACGACAGTTTGCGCAAGACCGTTCTCCTGAGCTTGAGCAGAACAGGCCTGGCTTCGAGGCGATCGGTCGAGCAAATAGCTCAGCGGACCGGCGATGTGAGGGTGACCAAGTTGCTCGGATACTTCTACGACCGCGTCAATGCTGTTGAGCTTGGTAACGAGCAATGGACCTTCGACCTATCGGTTCCCGAAAATGTCACATACGTCGCTAATGGCTTCGTCTCGCACAACACCATCGGCTTGCAGATGGATTGTGATACCACCGGGGTCGAGCCCGACTTCGCCCTGGTGAAGTTCAAGAAGCTGGCCGGCGGTGGGTACTTCAAGATCGTCAACCAGTCGGTGGCGCCGGCGCTTCGCAATCTCGGTTACGCCGAGTCCCAGATCGAAGAGATCGGGCGCTACATCGTCGGCACCAGTTCACTCGAGGGCGCGCCTCACATCAACCGTGAGTCTCTGACCGCTAAGGGCTTCACCGCCGTGGATCTGGCCAAGATCGACAAGGCCTTGCCAGCGGTGTTCGAGTTGAAGCACGCCTTCAATCCGTTCGTCCTCGGGGAAGCAGCGATGCTGCGATTCGGATTTGAGCCCGAGGAGTACGCCACCTTCGAGTTCGATCTGCTGCGCTCGCTCGGCTTCTCGCATCGGGAGGTCAGAGAAGCCACGGAGTGGGTTTGCGGACAGCAGATGATCGAAGGCGCCCCGCATCTTCGTGAGGAGCATCTGGCGGTATTCGATACCGCCAACCGCAACGGTCGCAACGGATCGCGGTTGATCCACCACACCGGGCACATCAAGATGCTGGCCGCCACCCAGCCGTTCTTGAGCGGAGCCGCCTCCAAGACCATCAACATGCCCAACGAGGCGACGATCGAGGACATCGAGGAGAGCTACATGCTCTCCTACGAGCTCGGCGTCAAGTGCATGGCCCTCTACCGGGACGGGTCGAAGGCGAGCCAGCCGCTGTCGGCCGGTTCGGATGACGCCCAGGCCGAGGATGAGCCCGAAGAAGTCACAAGAGCCCACGAAATCGACAAGCAGATTCTGTGGGGAAAGATCCCGATGGGGATGTCACCCACCCAGGCCTACAGCCAGGGGATGCATCCCCCTCGCTTCGTCCTGCCCGGTCGACGCGGTGGCTACACGCAAGAAGCTCGCATCGGTGGGCACAAGGTCTACCTCCGTACCGGCGAGTACGACGACGGCACCTTGGGGGAGGTCTTCATCGACCTGGCCAAGGAGGGGGCAACTCTGCGAGGGATACTCTCTTGCTTTGCCATTGCGGTGAGCAAGGGCCTCCAATTCGGAGTGCCCCTCGAGGAATTCGTCGACACCTTTACTTTCCAAACGTTCGAGCCACGAGGCCTGGTGGAAGGGCATCCCAACATCAAGATGGCCAACTCGATCGTCGACTACGTTTTCCGGGCGCTGGCGGTGGAGTATCTCCAAAGAGACGAGCTAGCGCAGGTGCCACCCAACCGGGACGGAGACCTTCCCGAACCGAGAAAGGGTCTTGCCCTCGACGCCGGCGTACAGCTCGACCTCACCGACGCAGTTGCCGAAGAAGCCGTGATGGCTGTGGCCTCGGCAGTGACCTTCCTCAACCAAGGACCGGTGACGACCAAGGCTGAGCCTCTTGTCCGAGTGACTGCCGTCAGCGCCCCGGATGCCGGGACCAGGGCGATGCAGTCGGCCCTCGGCGAGATGATGGGCGATGCGCCCATATGCGACACCTGCGGCCACATCACCATCCGCAACGGCTCTTGCTACAAGTGCCTCAACTGCGGGAACTCGCTGGGGTGCAGCTGAACAAAAGCTAGATCTCGCGCTCAGCGTCGCTGGAGGCGCTAAACACGTCCTCGTGACTCGTTGGATCGGACGGCACCCCGTAGCAGCCTTCCTGATCATGGTTTATGTGATCACGACGGCGACATCCTTGTCACCGGCCCTGACCCGGCGCGATCTGCTCCCATACGGGCAGGCCCCATACGATCTCCTGGCTCACCTCGTCGGTACCGCCATTCCAGCCTTCATCGTGACGGCTGCTTATGGTGGAGCAGCCGGAGTGCGCGATCTCGTAGGACGCTGCCTTCGCTGGCGGGTCGGCGTCGGCTGGTATCTACTGGCCCTTTTCGGCCCAGCATTTCTCACCCTTGGCCTCGCCGCCGCCTTGGAGGGCTCGGTCCTAAACGCGCTAGGCGACAACTGGCTGCAGCTGCTGTCTGTCGCGCTCCCAAGCTTGGCGTTTGCCTTCGTGTTCTCCAACTTCTTCGAGGAGATCGGCTGGACCGGCTTCCTGTTCAATCATGTCCAGGGTCGCTATCCACCTATGCGGGCTGCAGCCCTCGTCGCTGTCCCGTTCGCACTGGCCCATGTTCCTGGCTTCATCGTCGAAGGAGGATCATTGGTCGACGGACTCGTGATTCTCGGTGTGCTTTTTATTCCGCAGGTGGCGAGCCGGGTCTTGGCCGCTTGGTTCTATAACAAGGCCTTGCAGAGCGTCTTCATCGTTGGTCTCTTTCACTCTGCTTACAACGTGACTACCCAGGGCGAGTTCACCGACGCCTTCCTTCCGGTCGGCGACGACGTGCAGTTCTTGCTCCTGCTGGCGGTCCCCATTGTCCCCGCTGTCCTAGTTGCAGCCTTTACTCGTGGAAGGCTTGGTCAGGATCGCAAGATCGCGCATGGTTGATGGAAGGAGAACGAGATGTGGCTTCTGTTCAATGTCCCTTGCCCGACGCCTGACGGTCAATCTGCTCGTGACCTCTACGAGAAGCGAGTCGTTGGCATCACAGATGCGATGAGGAGTAGCGCTCTCTCCCATGGGTGCACTTTTCATCGAGCTTGGTACGCGAAAGACGGTTCTGCCTTTTGGGCTCTGGCGAACTGGGAAACCACCGAGGGAGCCAATCGATTCTTTACCGACTGGAACATCGAGGACGAGCCTGGCGAGACGATGATCCGGCTCGATGGAGATATTGGCTTGGTGCCGCTGGGATAGGCTCTGGAAATGACAAGGGAATCGACCGAGTTCAGCGGCCGGCAGATGCCGGTCATCTACCTGAGCCACGGTGCTCCGCCCTTGGCGGACGATGAGGAGTGGACTCGCCAACTAGCCGAGTGGTCGGCATCGATGCCCAAACCTTCTTCGGTACTGATGGTTTCCGCCCACTGGGAAGAGGATCCCCTCACGGTCTCGGCCACCACCACGGTGCCGCTCTTCTATGACTTCTACGGATTTCCCCAGCATTACTACGAGGTCAAATATCCTGCTCCGGGTGCTCCCCAGCTAGCCGACCAGGTTTCTCGGCTCCTGGACTCACCGGGCCAAACCGTTCATCGAGATCCTCGCCGGGGCTTGGACCACGGCGCCTACGTTCCGCTGGTGGAAATGTATCCGGACGCTGACGTGCCGGTGTTACAGATTTCGATGCCGACTCTCGATCCCACCACTCTCTTCGACATTGGTCGTCGGCTGGCGCCGCTGCGCGACCAGGGAGTGCTGATAGTCGGTAGCGGCTTCAGTACTCATAACTTGCGGGAGATGAACTGGCACGCCGGGCCCGACAGTCATCCCCCGACCTGGTCGAGCGAATTCGACGACTGGCTCGATAAGAGCCTCAAGTCGGGTGATGTCGACTCATTGATCAAATTCCAGCGGGTGGCGCCAGCTGCTCACATGGCTCATCCTCGGACCGAGCATTTCGCCCCTCTTTTCGTCGCCTTGGGGGCGGCGAGCATAAAGGATGACCGCGCCCATAGTGTGGTGGAGGGCTTCTGGTTCGGCCTCTCGAAGCGATCGGTCCAATTCGATTAACCCGGCAGAAAGAAGCACCACCGGAGGCTCTTTTCCGGTGGTGCTTGTGAGAGGAGGCCGAGTCTATTTCAGGGAGATCGCCACTTCCTCCAGGAGGTCATAGGCATCCTGCATTCCGGCCTCCATGCCCGACTCCAAGATCATGTCGCGACCTTCCTTGGTCGCCATCTTGGTGACCAGAGTGAGGGTGGTGCGCCCGTCGAATTCGGAGAGTTTCATCGTGTTGACGGCCGCATTCTCCTCCCCATCCGGAATCCCTTCGTAGACCTCGGTGTTGACGATGAGCTCATTCGGAACGATCTCCCGGTACTCACCATGGAAACCGACCTCAAAGCCACCGTCGGTAACCATCACATACCGCCACTTGCCGCCCACCCGCAGGTCGACCTCGACCAAGGTGACCTCGCCCCGCTTCGCCGACCACCAGCGCTTGATCAGGTCCGGGGCGGTGAACGCCTTGTAGACCAGATGCTTCGGCGCATCGAATTCCCTCGTGATCAAGACCTCCGTATCCGACGGAAGCGACACCACCGCGGTTCCGCTACTTGCCACTGTTCCCATCTCCTTCCTCCTTCTCCTTGAGTTCTTCCAACAGTTCGTCCAACGAGTCGAAGCGCTCGTTCCAGGTCCGTTCGTACTCCCGGACCCAGTCGTGAATCGGCTGGAGGGGCGCGCCATTCAGCCGGTACACCCTTTGCCGCCCTTCGTCCCGCACTTCCACCAGGCCCACCTCCCGTAGGACCTTCAGATGCTTTGACACCTGGGGTTGGGCCAGGCCGAGCTCGATCACCAAGTCGTTCACCGGACGCTCCCCGTCGGCGAGGACGTCCAGGATCTGTCGCCGCCGGGGCTCGGCCACTGCGTTGAACGCATCGGTTGTGGTCGCTGCTCGAGCCATTGAAAGGGATTATATACCCATATAGGCATATGTCAACCCAGCTCCTCCCCAGCGAGAGCAGCGACGGTTGGGGGAGGTGTCGCCGAAGGCGACGGAGGGGTCGCCCGAGGCGGTTAGGAGGTGGTCTCCATCAACTGTGCGAGCCGTCGGACCGTGTTGCAGTTGCGGATCGTCATTCCTCGATAGAGGTCGGTCCCGATCATCTTGAACAAGCGACTTCGGTTGACGTTGGCCCTGTCGATTCGCCAGATGACGGCACCGGGGACATAGACCACGTCCTCGATTTCGGGCTTCCAGCTCAGCTCGTCGAGAACGTCCTTCTTATCGAAGGACTCCCAGAGAAAGAAGACATCGCATCTCATCTTGGAATCGTTGGTCCAGGGGTCGGGCAGAGCCGTGATTAACTTCTTGATCGAGGGCAAGTCTCTAATCAGCACCTTGATGGCGAATCCGAAGTCGGCCTCGATGGCTTGTTCGAGCGCCTTGGTGATGGTGGCGGGCTTGCGGCGGTTGTCGCTAAAGACGACGTTGCCGGAGTTGATGTAGGTGGTGACGTCCTTCATCCCGGCCGCCTCAAAGGTGACCTTTAGTCGCGCCATCTCCATCTTGTTCTTGCCTCCGACGTTGATCCCCCGCAGAAGGGCAACGTAGACCACGGCGGCTATTCGCGCGGATCGGCGAACTCGAGGAACTCCAGCTCGCCGGGCGAATGACCGGAACGGGTCAGCAACGTGGCAGCGTCGCTGAACTGCTGGATCGCGTGTCCGTAGATGTGGAGGAGGAAATACCAGAGCGGGAGCCCGGCCGACTTCTCGTTCTCCCACGGTTCATTGATCTCCCGATCGGATAGCCGCTCCAGCCACCCTTTCATCTCGGCCTCGTCCTCGCGCCAGGCGCTGATCAGTGAGACCAGGTCTCCGAAGTTGGCGGCCTTCAACTCCGCCTCGGGACCCCAGGATTCGGGCGGGCTCCCTTGCAGTCGGAGCCGCCAGCTCCATTCCACATCGAGTTCGTGAACCAGAGTGGTGCGGAGGTCGCGGATCGTCACCGGTTCTTCCTCAACGAAGTTCTTGGATGCCTCGGCAGCGGCACCAAGGATCTGGTCCCGCATCCAGTAAAGGTGATCAAAGAGGAGTTGAACTTCTGTCGCCTGCATCGAGCGACCATACCAAGGCGTCTGTATCTTCCTCCGATGACCTCTCGCATCCAGCGCTTTCGAGATCTCCATCAAACCGGCTTGTTTGTGATGCCCAATCCCTGGGACCTCGGTACCGCCCGGCTGCTCGCCGCTCGGGGTTTCCAGGCGCTGGCTACCACCAGTTGGGGTCTGGCTTTCAGCCTTGGCCGCTCCGACTACCAGGTCACGCGAGACGAGTTGGTGGCTCACACCGCCGAGATTGCCGGTGCTGTTGACCTGCCAATCAACGTCGATGCTGAGCGGCTCTTTCCCAACGAAAAGGGCGGTATCGCCGCCACCGTTCGCATGCTGGCCGAGGCCGGAGCCGCTGGTTGCTCAATCGAGGACTCCATTCCTGCCGACCGAACGATCGATCCGATCGAGGTCGCCACGGAAGCGGTGGCGATCGCTGCCGAGGCAGCTAGGGAGAGCGGCCTGGTGCTGACGGCGCGAGCGGAGAATGCCTTCTACGGGATCGCCGATCTCGACGACACCATCGCCCGCCTTCAGGCGTACGTCGCCGCGGGGGCCGAGGTTGCTTACGCCCCCGGCCTGACCGATCCGGTCGAAATCGGTCGGGTCGTTAGCGAAGTGCCAGCCGCGATCAATGTCCTCACTCGGGCCAACGTACCGTCGATAACCGAGCTCGCCGCCCTCGGAGCCCGGAGGGTGTCGACAGGGGGCGGGCTCTGCCGCATTGCCATCGCCGCGGTCGAGAAAGCGATCGACGACCTCCTCGGGGGGTCAGAGCCCCTCCTGCGCGGATTTCCCCGGCCAGAGGCCGAGTAAATCCTCGCAACAAATCCCGGCGGCGTTGCTGCGCGGATGTCCCACGCTGTGGGGCGGAAAAATCCGCGCAGAAACCTAACCCCGACCGAACTCAACGAAAGACTCGCTGAGCCAGCCTCGCAGCTCGTCGTCGACCTCATCAGGTGACGTCAAGTTGACGAAATGGAAAATCTTGCGACCGCTGACGATCGGCTTGCGAGAGATGCGGGCGCTACCGAGGCGTCGAGGCAATGCAAACGACAACGTCACCCACTTCGTCTTCGGCCGCAATTGCACGAAGCCCCCATTGGACTTGATGAAAATCCCCACCGACACCGGCTCCACGGTCATCGGTCCCAGGGTTTCAAGGTGGGCGAGCACCGCTTCGAAGATCGGCCGCTCCCAGGAAGGTCCGCTGGCGAAGTACTCCTCGAGATCGAGGGCAGGGGCACAGTCATGCGACTGACCTGCTCTTCGAAACGATCGGCCGCATTCGGGGCACGTCCACGCCATAACTCACGATTGTGACTCGTGGAGTGGCATCTCGCCTCCCTCGGCGTGAGGGTCGGGTCCGGGATCGCCACCCGGCGCCGCCACCACCAGCCGGCTCACGAAGTGGGCCCAGCCGTGCTGATGGCGCACCGATTCTTCAGCCGAGAGACCTTCGTGCACCATGCGGAGCAGGGTGCCCTCGGCTACGGGCTCGAAAGTGAAGGTGACGGTGCTGCTCCCGGGTGGGACTGCCTCTGAACCCTCCCAGCCCCAGGTGAAGACCACCCGTTCCGGCGCCAGCACCTCAACATATTCGCCCCGGGCCAGTGCGGTGCCGATGTCGATCGCGAAGACTCCGCCCGGCCGGGGCTCGAGGACCGCATGTTCTCCCATCCAGGTCCGCATCAGCATGGGATCGACGAAAAACTCGAAGACCGTCTCCGGCGTCGCCGCGATCAATACCTCCTCGGTTACAGCCCTGGGCGATTCACCGGGATCGCTGGTCACGACGGCGACGCTCCTTTCGCTCGGCCTCGATCTTCAAGACATGCAAGCGCTGAGGCCAGAACGACTGCAAGTATTCGATAGCGGTCGCCACCCCGCCCGGCTCCGCCCGATAGAGCCGGCGGGCACCCTCCCGTTCCTCCGATACCAAACCGGCCGAGCGCAAGATCCCGAGATGCTGGGAGATGGCGGGCCTCGTCGCCTGGAAATGGGTGGCGATCTCGCCCGCGCTCAAGGAGCGGCCCGCCACCAACTGGATGATCCGGCGCCGGGTGGGATCGGCCAGGGCACGAAATGTTGAGTCGACATCTGGCATAGTCTTCTGATAGCGTCCGCTAACGTAAGCAAAAGCTTACAAGAAGTCGAGGAGAAAGGAACGTCATGCCAAAGTACGTTGTCCTCTACAACGCTCCGGTGTCGGCCAGTGCCCAAATGGAGAACAATGATCCCGCCATGGCCGCCGAGGCGATGAAAGCCTGGAATGACTGGTCGGCGAGCGTCGGCGACGGCATGGTCGACCTCGGCCTACCCGTAGGCAACGGGCGCAAGGTGACCGCTAAAGGCGCCGCTACCGAGGCCGGCACCGAGGTCGCCGGTTACACGATCCTCCAGGCTGCCGACATGGACAAGGCGCTCGGTCTGCTCAAGAGCCATCCCCATCTCCAGATGCCGGGTGCCTCGATTGAGGTCTACGAAACCCTCGGGCTTCCAGGGGCATAGAAGGGTTTCGGGTTCGATCGAGGGCGCCTGTCCCGATCTGTATGGCACAGAAAAAGATCACCGCCTCCGCGGACAAGGTCGAGCTCTACCGGAAGCTGTTGGGGAGCATCGAGGGAATCGACACCAAATCCAACTTCGGATCGGCCTACACCGCCATCAACGGGAACATGTACACGATGATCTCCAAGCACGGCGTGGTCGGGATCAGGCTGCCGCAGCCGGAGCGTGATGCCTTCCTCGCGGGGTACCATACCGAGCTCTTTCGAGGTGATCCTGCCTGGCCGCCCGCCAAGGAATTCGTGGCGATTCCCGACCACCTGCTTTCCAACACCAAGGTCCTAAAACCCTTTTTGGAGAAAAGCCTGGAGTATGTGAAGACACTGAAGCCGAAGGACGGCGCGAAGCCCTGACCAGCCGTAATGGACTCAGGGGTTGAACGCCAGGATCCCGACTCGATAGGTCAGTCGGCTCTGCTCAGCTAACCGGCGAGCCAGCCGCCGGTGAATCCGGCTCGACGCAAACCGGCCACGATGTAAGGGCACCTCCTCCCCAGCCGCCACAGAAGACCTGTCTGGTGGTTTTCGATCATCATCACGATCGGTCCCTGATCGAGTCCGTAGTAGCCCTGGGCGATCCAGCCTTGGCCGGCAACCCCGTCGGAGAATGTCGGGTTGAAGCTACACCGAAAGCCGTACTTGCTAATGATGTACGGGTACTTCTCGTCGAGATACTTGATTGTCGGCAACACGATCTCGGGGGCGAAGGGGAGGGAAGCAACTACTCCCCAGGGCGCGAGGGTGCCGTCGTCAGGTCCATTCGGGATGCCGCGAGCGCGATAATTGAAAAACCGGCGCGAGACCCCATCAACCACTCTTGTGGCCGGTCCGGGGCCGTCGCTTGCCGTGATCCCCCAGGAGTGTTCGTTGTAGTCCCGAAACTTTCGCGGGTTGCGGATCGCGTATTGCTGCTGCACGTATGTAGCCCGGCGACTGTTCTCGAAATAGTCGATGCCTTTCTCGCCCATGAAGTCGTCCTGAATAGAGCGGAAATCCACCCAGATATGCGAAAGCTGATGGATGAACATCGGGCCGGCATAAAGGAACTCATATCCGTACACCTTCTTCCAGCGATAGGTCGAGGTCCAGGCGCGATAGGAGTCCTTAGCGATGGGATGAGTCGGCGAAGCGAGGGCCAGCAGGTAGAGGATGAGCGCTTCGCAATAGCCCTCCCAGCGGTATCTGAAGAATCCCTTCTCCGGGGACCAGGCGTGGGCGACGGTGAGCCCTTCATTGAGGGCCCATTGCCAATCGGCCCGGGAGTAGAGAGCATCGGCCAGCCGGCGAATTTCTGATTCCTCGTCCGTGTTCTTGTCGAAATAGGCCTGGCAGGTCAGGGCTCCGGCGAGGACATAAGTCGTGTCCATAGTCGAGAGCTCCGACTTCTTGGCCCGGGCGCCCGTTTTCATGTCGAGGAAGTGGTAATAGAAACCGTTGTATCCAGTCGCCCCCGGCTCAGGGCCTTGCGGGCTCGTCCAGAAGAAGCGCAAAGTGGTCAGGACCCGTTGGATGGCTTCAGCTCGGGTTAGATAGCCGCGCTCGACGGCGACCGGATACGCCGCCAACCCGAAGCCGATGGCGGCGATGCTCGCAGGAGAGTCGTCCCGGGTGTTGTCGGGCACCATCCCGTTCTCGGGGTTGGTCTCGTGAAGGAAGTAGCCGAAGGTATCTCGTTGCAGCTTGAGCAAACTCTGGTCGTCGACGTCGGACTCCTCTTCTGGCTGAGGAATTATCACCGACCTTCGCGTTTTCGCCGCCCCGCCGCTCGGTACTGTTTGGCAAGATGACGAAGAACCCCACGGTCGATGCCTGGTTCGAGAAGAAAAAGCATCCGAGGGAGGAGGCGATGCAGGCCGTGTGCGAGCTCACTTTGAAGGCCGACCCCCGTATCACCGAGTCGATCAAGTGGAGCACCACCATCCCCTGCTGGCACAAAGGTCTGGAAGGCGATGGCGACACTGCTCGGGTCGTGCGCTTTGACGACCCCGCCGATGTCAGAAAGCGAGGGTCCGAGCTGACCTCGGTGCTGCGGGCCTGCTGCAAAAGGAAGGATGGTTAGAGCCTGGCCCGTCGACCTGCCCAACCGGTAGGCACCATTCGAGTCGAGATTGAAGGCAGCGACCTGCCGGGTCGACGTTGTGGTCCGGATCCCAATGGCGACTGGTATGAAAACATCCACGTCGGTGTTGCCCGCAGCCGGGAAGCCTTCGATCCAGTGCCTGGCGATGCCGAGCGTGGGCGCTGGGCCTTTGATGTGATCGTCAAGACCGATGAAGAAGGGAATCTCGACTTCGGTGGTCCTTGCGTCAGGGGTCCCCGTGACGAGCGCCATCTCGGTCTGATCTGGATCAGAGAGTTGGAGGAGGGGATTTGGTCGGTGTTCCGGGGGGCGAAGTTTCGGCTCTACGAGATGGAGCGCGCTCTCTTCGAGGAGGCGATGCAACCCGGGCGCAAGCTGGTCGGCCGGCTCGGCCTCACCGATTCGCAGGGTTGGCCGCGTTGTGCGACCGTGCGGCCACCCGACATCACCTGGTCGGTCGAGGCTTGATCATCGCCTACGCCATGAACCCCATCGATGGAGTCCGCACCTCCTTTGAGGATTCGGGTGGGCAGGGAGATCCGGTCCTGGTCTATCCCGGTTTCACCGATCCGCTTGAGTACGCCAGGATTTCGCCGCTCTGCCAAGCCTTGTCCGACGAGTTCCGCTTGATCTTCGCCGATCACCGCGGCCAGGGTCGAAGCGATAAGCCTCATGACGTAAGCGCATTCGCTTTGTCGACCAGAGTCGCCGACGCCACTTCCATCCTCGACACCCTCGGGATCGAGAAGTCTCATTTCCTCGGCTTCTCGTGGGGAGCGCGGCTGGGATTTGCTTTGGGCGAGCAGGCCCGAGAGCGATTCCGTTCGCTGGTTCTCTGTGGCAACCAGCCCTATGAATGGCCGCTCACCGGGCCGATGCTCACGGCCGTCGCCAACGCGGTGGCCGTCGGCAAGAAGGCGGGAATGCTGGCGTTCGTCGAAAGTTGGGAATCTGTCATCGGCGACCGATTTCCCGAACCGGGACGCACCTGGATGCTCGACAACGATCCCCTCGCCCTCGACGCCGAGTTCCAATCGGCGTTCCTCGAAGGAAAGATCTCGGGCGATCTCTCGAAATGGGATATCCCCTGTCTGATCTATGCCGGATCAGAGGACGAAATGCACGATCAGGCTGCCCGAGCGGCCGCCGAGATCCCCGGTGCCCAGTTTCTTTCGCTGCCCGGCCACACCCACTTCTCAGCCGAGAGGGTGACGGGCGTCCTTTATCCCAAGGTACGGGAACTGTTCCACTCCGCTCGCTAACGCCTTTCTGCGCGGATTTTCTTGTTCTATGGCGGGTAAAGATCCGCGCACTACGCGTCCCGGGCCGGTTCTGCGCGGATTTTCCTGTCCTATCGCCCGAAAAATCCGCGCAGAATGGAGAGATGATCGATCTTGAAGCTGAGTTAACCGCCCTCTACGCCACCCCGCTTGACCAGTTCACTGGCGCTCGCAACGATCTCGCCGCCCGTCTCGAGAAGGAAGGGGCCAAGGAAGCAGCGATCAGAGTCAAGCGGCTGAAGAAGCCCTCGATCTCCGCC
>JBOGEW010000406.1:0-2742 GCA_050742075.1 Acidimicrobiia bacterium | reverse complement strand
CGGTGGCATCTACCACCGCGCTGACTAGATCGCTTGGAGCCTCGGGCTCGGAGAGGTCGGCATCGATGAAAGCCCCGCCCGATCTTTGCTCGAGCTCGGCTGCCACCTTTCTCCCCTCGACCTCATTTCTGCCGGTGGCCAGCACCCACCATCCGGCGTCCGCCAAGGCGATCGCCGTGGCCCGGCCGATGCCACTGGTGGCGCCGGTGACCAAGGCCGAGGGCACCGAGTCAGCTCCCTAAACGGAGTACCGATGGGTCGAGACCCGCCTGTTCCGCCAGGTTGTGATTGAGAACTTGGACCTCGATCTTGGTGCGATCGGCGCGGTGCCAGGCCCGGTAGAACTCGACCGCCGCGAGAGACTCATTCCACGCAACGGATTCAACGAAGAGCAACGGTGATCCTTGGTCGACCTCGAGAAGCTCCGCCAACTCATCTTCGGCGGTCACCGCTTCCACGACACGTTGGCCACCCGCCATCGTCAGTCCCGCTCCCTCAGCAAGAGCGCGATAGAGGGAGCCACCTACTAGGTCTGCCTCCATCACCGCTTGGGCAAGACTCTCGACGAGGTAGTTGACCACATACATCACGACCCGGCCATCTACCCAACGGAGCCTCTCCAGGATCACGCCTTTCGCTCCCACGTCGAGCCCAAGTGCCTCCGCAGCGAAGCCAGGGAGTTCAGTCAGCTCGCGCCGGATGAGGCGAGATACGACCTCATGGCCCTTGCGTGCTGCATCGTCGTAGAAGCCCTGTGAGGACTGGAGGAACCAGAGCTCGGGATAGGTCTGGCTGACGAAGGTGCCCCTTCCCTTTTCCCGCCGGATCACTCCCTCGTTCTCCAGTTCGGCGAGCGCCTGACGAACAGTCGTTCTCGACACGCCGAAGTGCTGGCATATCTCTGGCTCTGATGGGATCTGCTTATCCGGCACCCAGCGACCAGTCGAGATCTCCTGGACGATGATCTTCTTCAGCTGAAAATAGAAGGGGATCGGGGAGTTTCGGTCGATGTGGGTGGTGGGGAGCGTTGCCATCGCTGGGCGACTTGTAGGGACAGGATGACTTTATTACATAAATCGACAGGCTGTCAACGAGCGTTTTGTAAACCGCCTATTTGCCTCGCACCCGGTCCGCGATGAGCGCTAGGGAGTCGAACTGCTCTTTGGAAATCCGGAGGTCGAAGACCTCGGCAATGTGATCGCTCCACCCGTGAAGAAAGTATCGCCATCCGTCTTCGACGGTCAGATTGCGGCTTGGGGCCTCCACCCGTGCCTGCTCCAGGAACTCGAGACTCCCCCGGTAGTTGAAATCCCAGACAATGCCGTCCTGAGGGAAGGCGGCTTCATTGGTGATGGGTGACCCAGGTCGGTCCTTCCCCAGACCGGTGGCATTGACCACGACGGAACGCGGTGCAATGTGGTTGACCAGCCGGTCGGTGTCGGTCGGGTCTGATACCTGGTGATAAACGACCTCAACATCGGATTCGATCCGACGGTGTATCTCGCGGACTGTGTCCAAGCGCTTTTCCGATCGGTTGGTCAAGATGATCCGCGCCGGCGGATAGTCGATGCTGAGCAGGCGACATGTAAATGCAGCTCCGGAGCCCCCGGCTCCAAGACACAGGGCCTCTGCTTCCGGATATCTAGCGAAGTAGTCAGCCCCCCCAATCTCGACAAAGGAACTCCACGAGGTAATCGGGTCTTTGGCCCATCCCTCGAGACTCCCGCTCCTTTTGGCGATACACGAGATCTCTCCGCAGAGACGGGCCCATTCGTCGAGGCGATCGAACATCGTGGATGCATGGTTGAAGAGGGACACCTTGTGAGTAGTGACAAGCCCGCCTCGGGCCAGGGGGTCGGCTATAACGATCTCGAGCGCCTCCCTATAAAGGGACTCGGGCCCTTGGAGCGGAAGGTCAATCCCCACGATCTCGGCGTCCAGCCCGAGAGCTACGGCCCACCTCGGGAAGAGGCGCATGATGCTCGACTCTCCCGTCGACACCCCGACGAAATACATCCTTTGCAATGAACCTTCCACGGCGTCCATATGAGGAATCGTCTCGGTACCGGGTCCGGCCTGAATCGCCAACTGGCAGTCTCCGAACTCAGGCCCAGGCCAGGAAGCGCCGCGGGTTATCGATGAAGAATTGCTCAACTTCGGGGTCGAGCTGGTGTTGGCCAAGAACAGCGACGAACGAAGTCGCGAGATGTGTCAGGCCCGGTGATCCTCCCCAGGCTGCGAGGTCAGTGCGTCGGGCCAAGTCGCTACTGAGGATCACCCGATCTCCAAATCCGGCGTCGACAAGCTTGCATAGAAACTGGGCTCGATTGACATCTGACGCGTAGCGCTCCTTCGAGACCTGGTCGTATCCGAGGTAGACCCCGGTACCTGCTATTTCGAGGTGTTCTTCCATCACGAGCCGCCGGTCTAGGTGACCAATGCACACCTTGCTTAGGTCGGCTCCTGCGACGTCGAGGCGGCGGATCTGTTCGAGACCCATCGTGCCGGCAGTCGTATGCGTGGTTATGGGCGCACCCGTCGCCTGTTGTGCTGCCGCCGCTGCCTTGAGGATCCGGGCTTCCGTGTCGGTCACCTCATCCAGCGAAGTGCCGACTTTGATGATCCCGGCGCGAACACCAGTATCCCCGATGCCCTGGGTGAGATCAGACACCATCTCTTCGACCAGTTCTCTGTCTGACCGCTCGTGAAGATCTAATACGCCGTCCCACCACTCCTGGGACG
>JBOGEW010000405.1:0-6040 GCA_050742075.1 Acidimicrobiia bacterium | reverse complement strand
GGCGGGGCCAGCGCGTCGTTGACCACCCGGATGAGCAGACCCGCGACGACGGCGAGCGGCAGCGTCCGACCCAGCGTGGAGGTGAGGGGTCGCAGTCGGTCGGGACGTCGGTAAGCCCAAAGGGCGGTCAGCCCGATCGTGTAGAGCCACATCACGATCGAGCTGGCCAGGGCCAAGCCCTCGACGCCAACCGCATCGAAGAGGACGAACGACAACGGGATGGCGGCCAAGGTCGCGGCGGTCCCGACCAGGACCGGAAGCCACATCCGGCGATGGGCGTAGAACCATCGTCCGAGGATCTGATGGATCCCCCAGGCAGGAATCGCCAGGGCAAACCACGAGAGCAACATGGCTACCTGCACCGAGTCGTTCTCGCCAAACCTTCCCCATTGGTAGACGAGGCGCACCAGCGGCGAGGCGGCCCCGAAGAAGAAGGCCAGGGCAGCCATCGAGACGAAGGTCGTTCCCCGCACCGCCCTGATCGTGACTCGATCAGTCCGCTCTTCGTCGCCGGCGGCGACCAGGCGGGCGAGAAAGGGGTAACTGGCCACGGCTGCGGCCTGAGCGATCATGCCGACCGGGAGCATGTTGAGCATCCGTCCGAGTGACAGGGCGGCGGTTGATCCCTCCCCTCCCAGTTGCCCGAACAGGCGAGGGAACTGCTCGTCGAGGACGGTTACCGACTGGCCGATCATCAACGGGAAGGCGAGAGTGAGATACCCCCTGACCGCGGACGCATTTCCTCCTTCGAGCCGTAAGCCCGCTCTTTGCGCTCCGATCCATTGCAGGATCAGCGTCCCCACCACGGCCCCGACCAGGGCACCCCAGATGAATCCGGCGGCGCGGTCCGAATCCCGACCCGAACCGAGCAAGCCTCCGACGATGATGCCCAGGTTGTAGATCACCGGGGCGAGGGCCGGATAGAGGAAGCGACGCTTCGAGTATTGGTAGGCCATCAACAACGCCCCCAGGACAAAGGCAACCTGGGCGGGGAGAACAATCCGGGTCAGGGTGACCACCCGATCGAGGTCGGCTCCGCTCAGGGTGGGAAAGGCGATCCGGCTGACGTGGTTGGCGAGCAGCATCAAGATGGCGGTGAGGGTGACGACGGCGATTCCGACCCATCGGAACACGGCCGAGAAATCACGGTGCAAGGCGGCTTCGTCACCTTCTTCGATCCTCCGGGAGAGGATCGGAATCAGCGTGATGCTGAGAAAACCACCGGCGAGGAGATAGTTGAGGAAGTCAGGAACGAC
The DNA here is from genome assembly GCA_050742075.1 of Acidimicrobiia bacterium. GTDB lineage: Bacteria > Actinomycetota > Acidimicrobiia > Spongiisociales > ZC4RG35 > JACCTH01. The sequence continues at coordinate 4,784 of JBOGEW010000405.1, read as the reverse complement.
GAAGGCGTATCGGTACAGGTCGCCTTCGGCGCTCACTCCCAGCAACGCCGCCAGGAGCGTTTCCCGCCCCAGGCCCAGGAGCCGGGAGGCCAAGACCGACCCGGAAACGATGAGGGCGGCACCGCCGAGGCCGAGTGGTCGCTTCAAGGGCGGAGGGCGTCGAGCAGACGATCGGGCACAGCGAGGTTGCCACGCCCCACCCCCAACTCGATGCCCGGTTTGAACGATCCGTGATAGTCGCTTCCTCCCGAGGCCAGCAGGCCGAAGCGGGTCGCCAGCGCCGCATAACCTTCCCTCTCGATTGGCGAGTAGATGGGGCAGTAGCACTCCATCGCCCGCAGGCCAGCCTCCTTGAGTCGCCGGAGGGTGTCCGAAACCTCCTCCGAGGTGTTGAGTCCCAGCGTGTGCGGATGGGCCAGCACCGGCACCCCCCCAGACTCCAAGGCGAGGCCGATTCCTTGCTCGGGGGAGAGCCGCCACCGTGGGCGATATGCCGGCCGGCCCCATCCCAGGTAGAGATCGAAAGCCTCGGCGATCGACTCGACATATCCCCGGCTGACCATCGCCGCGGCGATATGGGGCCGCCCGACCGATTCGCCTCCAGCCACGGCCGACACTTCTTCGGCCGTCACCGGAAGATCGAGCGCATGCAGCGTCTCGAGGATCTCCTGATTGCGGACGTCGCGGGCGGTGCGGATGGACGACAGACGGTCTTGGAGCGGACCCGCCCCGGGAGCAAGGAAGAGCACCACGAGGTGCATGGCACCACCTTCCCAGGCAAGGGAGAGCTCGGTGCCGGGAATGAGCTCGATACCCAGCGTCTTGGCCTCTGCGGCGGCGGCTTCGATCCCTGATTGGGTGTCGTGATCGGTAAGGGCAAGCGCCCGAATTCCGGCGGCCGTCGCTCGTTGTACGAGCGCGACGGGATCATCCGACCCGTCGGATGCAGTGGAGTGGCTATGGAGGTCGATCAATCAGAGCTTCTGAGTCAATCGGAAAAAGTAACCGACTCGATATACACCGTCTCGGTGGGACGACTTCTCTCGTTCGACCCGATGGCCGGTGATCGGGGGATGCTGACAATTTCATCGATCGTGTCTTGTCCCTCGGTGACGGTGCCGAGGACCGAGAACGTGTTGGTAAGTACCCGAGCGTCAGGACCGATCACGATGAAGAAATGGCTGCCACCGGTGCCACCACCGCTGTTCGACATCGCCACCACGCCTTCGGCGTATTCGAACCCCTCTTCTGGCGGCTCGTCGGTCAACACATATCCTGGGGTACCGGTTCCATCGGCATTCGAATCCCCTCCATACATCGCGAAGTTGTCGATGATCCGGTTGAACACCAGGCCCTCGTAAAAACCCATCCGGCCGAGGAACACGAAGGAATTGACCGTTTCGGGAGCGTCCTGATTCAAAGCGATCACGATCGGCCCGCACGAGGTCTCAATGGTGGCCGTCGTGGGTTGGACATCCTGGTCTTCGGGCGCGGCGAAGGTCTGCGGACTCCATTCGGGCGGCTGGTCGGCCCCGCAGGCTGTTGGCTGATTGCGAAAGCCGGCATAACCCGGCGGCAATTGCTGCTCACCGGGACCAAGGTTGATGAGCACCAGGATCGCCGCCAGGCCGATACCAACTCCGATGGCAATGATGATCCGTCGGCGGAACTCGCGACGGGTGGCAGCCCGGCGCTCATCTTCGCGCTTCTGGGTGCGCTGTTCTTTCTGGCGTTGGCGGCGATCAGTCATTTGCTGGGTGAACCCGGTCGTAAGCTATTCGTTGCAGCATCCGGTCCCCAAATTGCATCTCCCGCTTGACGCCTCGCGAGGTCTTCGTTCGTGTCCCTAATCGTCCAGAAGTTCGGTGGTACCTCGGTCGGCACTCCCGACCGGATCACCGCCGTCGCCGATCGAGTTTGTGCCACCACCCTTTCGGGACACAAAGTCGTGGCGGTGGTTTCCGCCATGGGAGACACGACCGATGAATTGATCCGGCTCGCCGAGGCGATTACCCCTGATCCCCCCGCCCGGGAGATGGACATGCTCCTCACCGCCGGCGAGCGAATCACGATGGCCCTGCTGGCAATGGCGATCTCGGCGCGCGGTATCGAAGCGATGAGCCTGACCGGCTCCCAGGCCGGAATTCTCACCGACGGGACCCACGGCTCCGCCCGTATTCGCGAGATCAGAGGAGAGCGCATCCAAGAGGGTCTCGCCCGCGGCAAGGTCGTCATCGTCGCCGGTTTTCAAGGAGTCGACCCGACCTCGAAGGAGATCACGACCATCGGCCGCGGGGGATCCGACGCCACGGCAGTGGCAATTGCAGCGACGCTGGGAGCCGACGTCTGTGAGATCTACACCGACGTCGACGGGGTCTTTGCCGCCGACCCGCGGGTGGTCCCGGCGGCTCTTAAGCTTGCCGAAATCTCATACGACGAGATGCTCGAGCTTTCTGCGTCGGGGGCAGGGGTGCTCATGACCCGTGCCGTCGAGTTCGGACGTCGTTTCAATATTCCGATACATGTTCGTTCGTCGTTCAATGAGAATGCCGGTACCTGGGTCAAGGAGACCACGATGGAGCAAGCAATCATCTCGGGGATCGCCCACGACCGCTCCGAGGCCAAATTGACCGTCCGCGGCGTTCCCGACAAACCCGGAGTGGCTGCCGACCTCTTCGAACCCCTCGCCGAGGGCGGGGTGAACGTCGACATGATCGTTCAGAACATCGGCCACGACGGATCGACCGATATCAGCTTCACCGTTCCCAAGGCGGTCGCCCCCCATGCGGCCGAAGTGGCGGGAAAGGTCGCCCACGGATTGGGGGCACAGACGGTCGAAGTCGACGAGAACATCGGCAAGGTCTCACTGGTCGGAGCGGGCATGAAGTCGCATCCCGGGGTTGCGGCCCGGGTTTTCCGGGCACTGGCGGACTCAGCGATCAATATCGAGATGATCTCCACGTCCACGATCCGCATTTCTTGCATCGTTCGGGGCGACCAAGTCGATCAAGCAGTCGCCGCCCTTCACCGCGAGTTTCAGCCCCCACTCGTGGCCGAAGAGGTCGGAGCATGACCGACCGGCGGGTAGCGGTGGTTGGGGCCACAGGAGCGGTGGGTCGGACTCTCCTCTCGGTGCTGGAAGAGCGAGATTTCCCCATGGCCGAGTTGCGGCTCATGGCCTCGTCTCGGTCGGCGGGTTCGGTGGCGACCACCCGATGGGGTGAAATCGAGATCGAGGATCTGGAGTCGGCCGATCCCGACGGGATCGACATCGCCCTCTTCTCAGCCGGCGCCGACCGCTCTCGCGCCTACGCGCCCGCTTTTGCGTCGGCCGGGGCGGTGGTGGTTGACAACAGCTCCGCCTTCCGGCGCGATCCCGCGGTGCCGCTAGTGGTGGCAGGAGTCAACGACCATGCCCTATCCACTCACGCGGGGATCATCTCCAACCCCAACTGCACCACGATGGCCCTGATGGTGGCAGCCGGGCCGCTCCATCGTGCTGCTCGGATCGAACGGATGGTGGCGACCTCTTATCAATCGGTCTCCGGCTCGGGACAGCGGGGAATGGACGAGCTCAGCCGCCAGATCACGAGCCTGCAGGCACGCCCAGAAGCCCTGGCCGCTGGGGGCTGGGAGGACCCTGGCGGCGAGCTCTACGTGCGCCCGATTGCCTTCAACGTGATCCCGTATGCAGGTACCGAAACCGAGGCCGGTTACACAGACGAAGAGTGGAAGCTCGTCAACGAGAGCCGGAAAATCCTCGATGCCCCCGACCTGGCGGTCGAACCTACCTGCGTCCGGGTGCCGGTGATGGTGGGGCATTCGGTCGCCGCCACCATGTTCTTCTCCCGCCCGGTTTCCCGCGATGAGGCTTTGAAGATCCTGTCAGATGCTCCCGGCGGGGAGCTTTGGACCGACCGGGTGCCGACGCCTCTCGACGTCACCGGAAGGGATCCAGTGCTCATCGGCAGGGTGCGTCAGACAATCGGTGACGAGGGCGACATCAACCTCTGGGTGGTGGGTGACAACTTGCGCAAGGGGGCTGCTCTCAACGCCGTACAGATCGCCGAGCTGATCAGCTGATCGTCGGAGACGATTGCCCCCTCAGCTGATCGTCGGGAACTCGAAGGTCTGCCAGTCCTCGGGCGGCAGGAACGGAGAGGCTCCGAGGAAGAGCGAGATGCTCCCTTCGATGATGAGGAGAGGTCCGATTCGATAGACGGCGAGCGGGGCGGGGGGCAGAGGTGGCGGAGGGGGAGAAGTGGTAGTGGTCGGGGTGGCGGGGCTGGGATTCACCGGAGCGGGTCGGGGAGCAGGTGGCTGCGGTGGAGCAGTCGTTGGTGGTGGCGGGGGAGGGGGCGGCGGGGGAGCAACGCTCTGAGTGGGGAGGGTGCAAAACACGACCGCCACCCACAGTTGTCCTCCCGAGTCGGTGGCTGCCCCGGTGCCCATCGCATTCCACTTCGCCTGCTGGATCACCGTCCAGTGCGATGGACTGTTGGCGAAGGCCTTCATCACGGTGGCGACGTCGGGTCCGTAGCCGATTATCTCTCCGGCCGCCGAACATGTGCCGAGGAGGGGACCGAGGTTGGAATGGACCAGGCTCTGCCCTCCCGCTATTCGATTGGCGGCTTCTTGGGCAAAACTGTCGACCGTGCCGTCGACGGCCAGGTCGGGCGAGCGGACTGCGTTCACTGCGGCGCCGAGGTCGTCCGCTCTCGCCGGCAGCGCCGCCGACAAAACGAGCGCGACCGCGAAAAATTTGACTCCGCGTCGCATAGGGG
>JBOGEW010000404.1:0-4828 GCA_050742075.1 Acidimicrobiia bacterium | reverse complement strand
GGTGGTGTAGATCCCCAGGCATCCACGCCCGAAGATGCATGTCCACGAAGAACGCAAGAACGTCGCGTCGAAGAACCAGGTTCGGTCTTCGCTGGGATCGCGGAAGGAGATGAAATCGTGCGCGTCGATCGATTGGGACATTGCCGGCCTAGTGAACTAGACGGGGATCGGCAGCATCGGGATTGATGCCGTAGCGGGCGATAGCGTCGGAGATCGAGGAGGACTCGAGCTTTCCTTGCCTCACCAGCTCCGAAAGGACTGCCAGCACGACGTGGGCGCTGTCGGTTTCGAAGTACCGGCGCAATGCCGCCCGCCCGTCGGATCGTCCAAAGCCATCCGTTCCGAGGGTCACGTAGCTTCGAGGGACGAAGCGTCCAATCTGATCGGGAACCAATTTCATGAAGTCGGTGACCGCCACGATCGGTCCCTCCGTGGTCTTGAGGACCTTGCTCACCTGAGGCTCGCGTGGGGGCTCGGTAGGGTGCAGTCGGTTCCATCGCTCGACTCCCATCGCTTCTCCGCGCAGCTTTTGGTAGGAGGTCACAGACCAGAGTTCGGCTCCCACGCCGTAATTGTCGGCAAGGTCCACCTGTGCCTTGCGAGCAGCCAGGTTGGCAGTGCCGGAGAAGAGGATGGTCGCCCGATGGTGGTTGCCGGCGGGCGCCTGGCTGAAGCGATAGATTCCGCGGACGATGTCCTCGGCGATCCCGTCGGGCCGCGGCGGTTGCGGATAGTTCTCGTTGTAGAGGGTGAGGTAGAAGAAGACGTCCTCGGGTCGCGCGCCGTACATCCGCCCCAGTCCATGCTCGATGATGGTTCCGACCTCATACGCGAAAGCGGGGTCGTAGCTCTCACAGGCAGGATTGGTGACCGAAAGCACGAGGCTGTGACCGTCCTGGTGCTGGAGGCCCTCGCCCGCCAGAGTCGTGCGTCCCGCGGTAGCGCCGAGCAGAAAGCCACGAGCGCGGGCATCACCTGCCGACCAGATCAGGTCGCCCACTCGCTGAAAGCCGAACATCGAGTAAAAGATGAAGAAAGGCACCATCGGAATTCCTCGTACCGCGTAGCTCGTGGCGGCGGCGATCCAGGACGCCATCGAACCCGCTTCCGTGATCCCCTCTTCGAGAATCTGACCGGCCTGGGATTCAGCGTAGGTCAAGAGCATCTTGGCGTCGACCGGTTCGTAGAGTTGGCCCGAGCTGGCATAGATCTTCATCTCTCGAAAGAGCGAGTCCATCCCGAACGTTCGCGCCTCGTCAGGGACGATCGGCACCACCCGGGGGCCAAACTCAGCAGTTCTTGCCAGATTGCGGATCAACCTGGTGAAAGCAGTGGTGGTCGATGCTTCGACCTTTCCCGATCCGGAATAGATCTCGGAGAATGCCTCCGCCCCGGGAAGGGTGAGCGGAGAGCGGATCTCGAACGCTCGACTCGGGAGATACCCTGACAGGACCTTGCGGCGCTGGTGCAGGTATTGCGCCTCAGGAGAACCGTCGGTGAAGCGCAGGTAAATCGGTTCCTTGTCGCCTTCGAGAGACTCCTCGGGTACGTCTTGCTCGAGCGAGAGCCGGGTGCGCAAATCGCGCAGCTGGGCGTTGGTGAGTTCTTTGATCTGATGAGTGGCGTTGCGACCTTCGACGTCAGGTCCGAGGGTCCATCCTTTGATCGTCTTGGCGAGGATCACGGTCGGGGCGCCGCTCAGCTCGGTGGCGAGCTTGTAGGCGGCGTACACCTTGCGGTAGTCGAGTCCGCCTCGCCGCAGCGCCCAGATCTCTTCGTCGCTCCAGTTCTCGACCAAAGCCAGCGCTCGCGGGTCCTTTCCAAAGAAGCGTTCGCGGACGAAGGCACCGTTCTCAGCTTTGTACCTCTGGTACTCGCCGTCGATGGTGTCATTCATCACCCCGACGAGCGCCCCCTCGTGATCGGCATCGAGCAGGCCGTCCCAGCCGCTGCCCCAGATGACCTTGATCACGTTCCATCCGGCACCGCGGAAGGCCGACTCCAGCTCCTGAATGATCTTGCCGTTCCCCCGCACTGGTCCGTCGAGGCGCTGGAGATTGCAATTGACCACCCAGATCAGGTTGTCGAGTTTCTCCCGACTGGCGAGAGAGATCGAACCGAGGGTCTCAGGCTCATCGCATTCGCCGTCGCCCAGAAAGCACCAGACCTTGGACTGGGAGGTGTCGTCAAGCCCGCGATTATGGAGATAGCGGTTGAAGCGGGCGTGGTAGATGGAGTTGATCGGGCCTAGCCCCATCGAGACGGTCGGGTATTCCCAGAACTCGGGCATCAGGCGGGGATGGGGATAGGAGGACAGGCCGTTGCCGCCAATCTCGAAGCGGAAGTTGTCTAGCTGTTGCTCCTCGAGGCGACCCTCGAGGAAGGCGCGGGCGTAGATGCCGGGAACGGCGTGACCCTGGATGTAAAGGTGATCGCCGGGGTCGCCAGCAGCCTTGCCGCGGAAGAAATGGTTGAAACCCACCTCGTAAAGCGTGGCCGACGAGGCGAACGTCGACAGGTGGCCGCCGATGCCCTTTTCCCGGTGGTTGGCCTTGATCACCATGACTGCTGCGTTCCAGCGGATAAAGCGCCGGATTCGCCGTTCGAGATGCTCGTCGCCGGGGTAATCCGGTTCGTCCTCCGGAGGGATCGAGTTGACGTAAGGGGTGGTGATGACGGGGGGAACGCCGAGATTGACCGAGTGCGCCCGCTCCAGGAGCTTGGCGAGGAGAAAGCGAGCTCGCACTGGACCGTCGGCCGCGGCGACCGCGTCGAGTGAATCAATCCACTCCTGGGTCTCCTCGGGGTCCTCATCCCAGAGCTGGTGGACGAAATCGTCCGGAAGTGTCCGAGCGACTTCGCCGGGATCCATCATGCCGAGGAGATTACTCGCCCCCGGTTTTGGGCCTTCAGCCAGCCATCGACCAACGCGACGAATTCCGACGGCGCCTCCAGTTGTGGGCAGTGGCCGGCGTCGGCCATGACGACGTGCGTCCAGTCGGGACGCAGCCTGGCGATGCGCTCTGGACCAGATCCAGCCACCACCCGATCATGAGCTCCCTGGATCACCAGCGTGGGTTTCTTCACTTGCTTCACGGTCTCGTCGAACTCGCGCCGGCGGGCGAGGAGCGCTCCCGTAGACCTTCCCGATCGGACAAGTGCTTCGATTGCCCAGGGTTGACGACGCCTAGCCTCCGAGAGGGCGACGGCTTCCGGCCACACGTCGGGAGGGATCTTTTCGGGCTGATGACAGACGATGCTCAGCGTGTCGTGAATCTGCTGGGCGGCATTGGTGGTTCGCCAGTACCTGTTCACGACCGCCTCTCCGACCAAGGGGACGCCCTGCAGCAAGAGCCGCTTGGCCACCGCTCGATCGATCCGAGGGTCGTCGAGGCGCGGGGGAGAGGCCGGCGCCAGCAGTACGAGGCCGGACAGGAGGTCGCTTCGTTCGGCCGCCACCAGCAGCGCGATCAATCCGCCCATCGAGTTCCCGATCAGCAGCACCTCGCTCTCGAGGCTCCTTAGAAAGTCCACCGTGGCCTCTTTGTGAGAGTTGATGGAGTACGACCGGTGCGGTGGCGTGTATCCAAAGCCCGGCAGATCGAAGGCGAGGAAACGTCCCAGCTTGGCGAGGTAGGGCGCCGCGGGCACCCAATTGAGATGTGACCCTCCGAGGCCATGAACCGCAACGATCGGAGCTCCTTCACCACCGAAGTCACGCACGAACATCGGTCCGCTCGGGATGGTGACAAATCTGCCTTGCATTACTCCGACGGTAGCCTCGGCTGGTGCGGATTCTTTTGGTGAACACCTACGAGTTGGGTCACCAACCCCTGCATCTCGCTTCTCCGGCCGCTCGCCTGCGGAAAGAGGGCCACGAGGTTCAATGCCACGACCTCGCGGTGGAAGACTGGGATGAGGGCAGGTTCTCCTGGGCCGAGGCGATTGCATTCTCTGTTCCGATGCACACCGCGATGCGGCTGGGGCTGAGCGGCGCCGAGCGGTTGGAGCGAATATGGCCCGAGAAGCCCATCGCGTTTTACGGGCTCTACGCGGGACTGGCCGACGAGCGCTATACCCGGTTGGCGGGGGAATATGAGGACGGCCTGGTCGGATGGGCCGCGGGTAGTCGAATGAGCGGGATCGACCTCCGCCCCCACCGCTTCGAAGTGCCTCACAGAAAAGAATTGCCCGCTCTTGGTCGCTACGCCCACCTGGCAGTCGATGGTGCCGAACTGTTGGCGGGCTACGTTGAGGCAAGTCACGGCTGTCGCCATCGCTGCCGGCACTGTCCGATCCCCGCACTCTACGACGGGCGCTACCGAGTGACCGGCGCCGACATGGTCCTGGAGGACATCGAATCCCAAGTGGCAGCCGGCGCTCAGCACATCACATTCGGCGATCCCGATTTCCTCAATGCTCCCCGGTATTCGCTGGACTTGTTGACCTCCGCTCACGAGCGCTTCCCGGGAATCACCTTTGATCTGACAACCAAGGTCTCACACATCATGGATCACGAGAAGGTGTGGCCGCGGGTCGCGGACCTGGGAGTGAATTTCGTAGTTTCGGCCTTCGAGACGACGAACGATCGGGTACTGCAGATCCTCGACAAAGGGCATACCGCCCGCGACCTGGAGCGCGCCGTCTCGATCATGGGCGAGGCCGGAATCGCCCTCCGACCTTCCTGGATGCCGTTTACACCTTGGACCGGGCTCGAAGACGTTGCTTCGATTCTCCGTTTCCTCCACTTCCATCGTTTGCTCGACACGGTCGATCCGGTGCAGTTGTCGATCCGCCTTCTTGTCCCGGCCGGAAGCCTGCTGGCGGA
>JBOGEW010000403.1:0-9565 GCA_050742075.1 Acidimicrobiia bacterium | reverse complement strand
GGTCTAGAACGATCTCTCGGGATCCGGGATCACCCCGTCGCGCCCGGAGAGTGGCGGCCGCCGCCAATGCCTCGACTTCGGTGGAGATGCAGGTTCGCTGGCCGAGCACTCGCTCGAGGTTTTGGTCGGCATCCGTCCAACGACCGGTAGCCACCTCGATGGTCGCGATCGTGGTCAATATGGCGACATACCAGGCATCGATCTCGCCCGCGCTCGTGTAGTCGAGCGCCCGGTGGAACGAGCGAAGAGACTCGTCTAAGTGAAAGCTGAAGTAGTAGGAGATGGCGATGCAATACATCGCCCGGGCGACTGCGTCAACGGCACCGGCCTCCAGGCCAAGCTGAACCGCCGCCTCGAGCTGGTCGAGTCCGGAGCGATCACCAAGCTGGAGACGAGAGGCGCCGGCCGAGGTGGCAGCCTGTACCTCGATCCAGACCGAACCGGTCTTCCGGGCGATAGCTACTGCCCGATCGGCGTAAGCAATCGACTCCAAATCGACTGCAACCATCCGATCCACCATGGCGAGAACGGAAAAAGCCAGGGCAAGTTCTTCGGTTTCGGCTTCAGACTCCAGCACCTCGATCGCCTTCGTTGCCTCCACCCGGGCGGTGCCGATGTGGTTCTTGCGCGCTTCGAAGAATGAGACCCAGGCGCGAGCCTTTGCCTCTTCGAACGGATTGATCGCCAGATCCATCCGTTGCCGGGAGTACTTAATGGCAGTTTCGAACGAGTTGGTCAAGTAATGCTCGAAGGCGCCCTCGAGAAGAGTGCTCCGTAACAAGGCGTCCTCGATCCCTCTTCGAAACTCCAGCGCATTGGAGTAATGGAAGGCGGCGTGGCGGTGAGCACCCGCTTTAACCGCATCCCGGGCCGCCTGCAACGAATAGCTCAGAGCCTTGTCACCCAACCCCGCCCCGATGCTGTGATGTGCCATTCGAGCGGTGTTCTGAGTGTTGTCGATCCGGCCCTCGTGGAACCTCAGTAGCTGGCGGTGCAGGTTGGCCTTCAACGCCGGGGGAACGGACTGGGCGAGGCATTCTCTGATCAGGTCGTGCCGGCAGGTCACCTGGGCCCGGTCGGTAACAAGCAACCGGCGTTGGATGGCAAGGTCGAGATGATTTTCTGCGTCCGGTCCAAGACTTCTCAGGAGATCGAGCCCGACCCCATCGGGACTCAACGCCACCAGATATAGGAGCTCATGGGCATCCTTGGGAAGCCGGCCAATGTTGGCCAGGATGGCGTTACCGATCGTCGGGGGCAGCTTCTCTTGCGGATGTCGCAATATCTCCTCGACGAAGAATGGGTTCCCGAGGGTCGCCTCGTGGACCTTCACCGGGTCAAGCTCGGTGCCCGCGGCCAGCTGTCTCACCCCCGCGGTCGTCAAGGCAGACAGGTCGATACGAACTGCTTCGCGTCCGAGGTCGGCGATGACGAGTCGCAACGGATGAGTGAGGTCCACCTCTTCCAATCGGAACGTGACGATCAGACAACTGCTGGTCGACTCGATTCGGCGTCCGAGGTAGCGGACCAGACCAAGGGTGGACTCATCCGACCAGTGCAGGTCCTCGATGACCAGGACGATCTGCTCGTTCTTGAGGAGGTCCAGCATCCCCGCCAAAACCGCCTGTCGACCTGATCCAGAACGGATATCCCCGCCCAACTCATCTGGGAGGTCGTCGAGCACATCGAATAGCGGGGCGAAGGGGGCCGGAACCCCCACCGGCTCGCAGGCCGCGGTCAAAACTCGATAGCGGTGATCCAATCCGTTAACGAAGTGCTTGAGCAGGGCTGTCTTCCCGAAACCGGCTTCGCCTGAGAGGAGGACCACCCCACCGGCGTGCGTAGACGCGGCGACAACGTCCTGGAGAACTCGGAGGTGGTCGTCTCTCTCGACCAACTGCCTGGATTTGGTCACGGTCGGGAGGCTACACCGGCACGCGGCTGGAGATACTGGCGACATCGAACCCGATCGCCACCAGGAGAAAAACCACCACGATCCCGATGAATGCGGTGTACGACCAGCGCAAAGGATGATCGGCGAGCCAGAAACGACGGACTCCAGCTATGCCCATCCCGATCGCGACGAGGCACAGGGCGATGCTGATCGGGGCGCCGAAAGTATCGAGTACACCCACAAATGGGGCCAGGAACGGAATCAACAAATAGGTGATCGTGCAACGGATGCCGGAGACCACGATCGCACTGGTGGTCGCCCGCCGGGCGCCGAAGATCGCGTCCTTGTCGACTGCTTCTCCGACCCGCAGCAGCCTGCGAACGAACCGATCAGCCGAAGACGAAGACGCATGGAGGCGAGTGGTGTCGCTAATAGGTCACCGCCGTGCGGGCCTTGACCATCGCTTCAATGTGGTCCGCTGCCCGCTGGCCCGAGGCGATGCACTCGTTGAGCCCAATGCCGTGGAAAGCGGCCCCTGCTAGAGCGAGGGGCGGGCCATTCACAAGGGCCTGCTCCGCTCGGGCGACATGCTCGAGATGGCCGAGGGTGTACTGATGGAGCCCGCCCTCCCAACGGTGGACTTTCTGCAACACCGGACTTGCAACAATCCCAACCAAATCCGCCAAGTCGCTCATGACCGACTCTCCCAGCCGATCGAGTTCCGCGGCACCCCGGCGTATGAATGTTCTGAGCAGGGCAAATTCCTCTGATGGAACTCGTCGTTCCCACTTTTGAGAAAGGTAGGACACGCCCATGATGCGTTGTGATTCGGAGCCTGGAACTACGAAGCCGGAGCCGAGCAACCGAGGAATTTGAGCTTTCCGATAGCCAAGAGTGATGGCCGTGGTCGAAATCTGTTGAATCTGGGCTATGGCTACGGCGGCGGTCGATGAGGTCTCGCCGAGCAACTCAGCGGAGTCTCGAGCGGGAGCGGCCAGGATCACTCCCGCGGCGTCGAGGTGAGTTCCGTCGCTCAGATCAAGCAGGTGACCAATTCCGGTGGATCGAAGGCGGGTCACGTGAACACCCGTCCGTAGATCAATATCTTCCAGGGCCTTGACCAGGGCCTGCGTCAACTCGCCCATCCCATTCTTGAAACTGGCGAAGTGGCTGTAGCTCGATCTGGCTCGTTTCGACCCAGCCGCCCGTGCCGCCAGGATCAAACTCCGATGCTCGCGCTCCATCTCGAGGAAGCGCGGAAAGCTGGCTCGAAGACTCATCGTGGCGGGCTCAGCGGCATGGATTCCGGCGATCAATGGCTCGGCGATGCGATCGAGGACCTCGCGGCCCAGGCGGCGCACAACGAAGGACTCGAGGCTTTCGTCTCCCTCCGCCAAGCGACGGGGAATCAGGAGGTCGGCCGCGGCCCGGAGCTTCCCCCGCCAGGAGAGGAGCGACGAACCGAACAGTGGACCGAGACGCGAAGGCGCCATCAACAACAAGCCTTCAGGAAGGGGATGGAGGCGACCGCGGGACCAGACGTAGGAACCCCGGTGCTCGGGACGACTCGAAATGATCCGGTGGGCAATCCCCAACTCGGCAGCGAGCTCGATCACCGTTCCCTTGCCGGCGACGAAGCTGTCGGGCCCACGTTCGATCAAAAAACCGTCGACCTGATCGGTAACCACCTTGCCGCCAAGCAGCTCGTTCTTCTCGACCAGAGTTACCGAAAGCCCTGAACTCGAGAGCCGATGGGCGGCCGCTAGGCCAGAGATCCCACCGCCGATGACCACCACCCGCGGGTTGGTGCTTGCTTCAAGCATCGGCGAGAGTTGCCAGATCAGCGAGAGTGTTGATCAGACCGGGGTGCAAGTTGAGGCATCGGCACCTGATGAATTCGAGGCCCAGCGCCTCGGCCCGAGCTTTGTGCTCGATGTCGTTGTCATAAAGAGTCTCCACGTGATCGGCGATAAATCCGATCGGATCGACCAGGACCGTGCTGAATCCCTCCCCTGCCAGCCTCTCCATGACCTGTTCCACCGACGGTCCCAACCACGGTTCGCGGGCGCCAGCGCTGACACTCTGATATGCCAAATACCAGGCACTCAATCCGAGCATCTCGGCCACTCGGGTCGCAGTTTCAGTCAGCTGATCCGCGTAGGGATCACCTTGCTCGATCATCCGTTGCGGAAGGCTGTGAGCGGCAAAGATCACCGGCGTCATCGGAGGCGCCTCCACAAGCGACGCCGCCAGCATCTCGGCCAGTGCTCCGAGATAGGTCTCCCGCGCGTTCCAGTCGGGGGCGAAGTGGAGCCGAGGGCCTGATCCATTGAGAGATCTTTCAACGGCGGCTTCGTAGGCGTCGGTCGAGACCTCGCAGCGGTAGGGAGCGAGGCTGATCACCCTCAAATCGTCGATACCCGTCTGAACGATCTCGCCCATAGCGTCATCGATGGTCGGGCGGGCGTGGAGCATGCCGACACGAACTTCCGCCTCTATCCCCCGCCGCGCGAGTTCCCTGGTCACTAAAAGGGCCTGGCGCCGGGTGGTGGCCGGCAGCGGCGAACCGCCCCCGATCGCCCGGTACCGCTCGATAGCACCGGTGATGACGTGATCGGGAGGGACGCGGCCGAGGACACTGGTTACAAAAGCTGGCACCTGGTCCAGCTTCTCGGGGCCCCCGAAGCCCACCAGCAACACCGAAGTGTTATTCACCAACCAACCGACCCAGATCCTCAGGGAGAAGACGATGGCCGACGTAGAAAGGCCCGAACTCGGCGAAGCGTGCGCTTACCTCGTCAAAGCGCATCTCATAGACCAGTTTCTTGAACTGCAGGGGATCATCGGAAAAGAGCGTCACCCCCCATTCCCAATCGTCTAGTCCGATCGAGCCGGTGACAATCTGCGTCACCTTGCCGGCGTAGCGGCGGCCAGTCCGGCCATGCGCCCGCATCAGGTCGGCTCGCTCGGTGGCTGAAAGGCTGTACCAGTTATCGGCGCTTTCTCGCTTCTTGCTCATGGGGTAAAAGCAGAGGAATGCGTCGTGAGGGGGGATCTCAGGATAGAGACGAGCCTGCACATAGGGGCTCTCCTCAATGTTTCCTGCCGTTCCATCAGGCGCGCCGTGGCGGCTGATCTCCGTCACCGACAAGTACGAAAAGGATCGGGTCGTGCACGACGCCAGGATGGTCTGGTCAAAGGACCGTTCTAATTTGTGAAGCTGGGTGGCATCAGGCCGGAGGTGGAACATGAGGAGGTCTCCCTTGTGTCCAATCAGGCTGTACGCGACGCTCCGTCCCGTCGGTGAATCGTCGACCTTCTCAAACGAAGACAGCAGATCTACGGCCTCGGCGATAGCTTTCGACCTCTCGTTGCTGGAAAGCGCTCTCCAGGCGGCACGGTCGAGCTGGCGAAGGTCGTGGAGGGCGAACCAACCTTCAAGAGTCTCGGGTGAGCTCATACGGCCTGTCTTGTCTCGCCGACCGAATTGCCACGCCACTCATGCACCGTTCTGACCATCGCCTCGACATTGGGGAGTGGAGTCGCGGGGAGGATGCCGTGTCCAAGTCCGAAGATATGGCCCCGGCGACCACCGGCTTCCTCCAAGACCTTGAGGGTTCCCGCCTGCACCCGATCGGGATTGCTGAGAAGCAATGCCGGATCGAGATTTCCCTGGATGGGCCGGTTCTCCCCCACCAGTCGCCATGCCTCTCCCAGAGAGAGCCGCCAATCGACTCCGTAGGCGGTCGCTCCCACGAGCTGAAACAGGTCCAGCAAATGAGTAGATCCGGGGGCGAAGTAGATCGTGGGGACGCCCAAACCGGCCAGGGCCTTCTGGGCGGCGGGCAGCGCCCATCTCATGAACTGTTCTCGAGAGAGGAGGCCAGCCCAGGTGTCAAAAAGCTGCACTACGTCCGCCCCGCCCTCGATCTGCAAAGTGAGATAGGCCCGTGTCATCACGGCCAGCTGGTCGAGCGCCTCTTCGACTGCATCGCTGTTCATCGCGGCTCGCCACCCGACAAAATGCTGCGAACCGCCACCTTCCAGCAGATAGGCCAGCACTGTCGCCGGCCCCCCGGCAAATCCGATCACCGCGATTTGCTGATCGAGAGACCCGCGGACAATGGAAACCGTCTCCGCGACGAAGTCGACCTTGCTGGGCACGAATTCGGGCAGCCTCGCCACCTCGTCCAAGTCGAGTGGCGTCAGTCGCGGCCCTGGCGTGAACTCGACCGCGACGCCCAGCGCGGTGAACGGAGTCATGATGTCGGAGAAGACGATGGCGGCGTCGAGGGGGTAGCGGCGCGTCGGCTGCAGAGTGATCTCGGCCGCCAACGAAGGCGTGCACATTGCCTCCTCGAACGAGTGATGCCTCCGTAGCTCCCGGTACTCGGGGAGATAACGGCCCGCCTGCCGCATGAACCAGATCGGAGGTCGGTCGAGGGGTTGGCGCCTCAGAGCGGAGAGCAGCCTCATCGTGCGACCTCGCGCAGGGCACCGCTGAGTGCATCAAGTGCCATATCGAGTGTCCCATGGAGATGATCCTCCATCAGAAACCAGGCCTCGAAGGGGGAGGGGGGGAGCAACACCCCGCGCCGAAGGGCAGCGTGGAAGAAGCGTTGAAACAATACTCGGTCGAGGCGAGAGACATCGTCCCAGTTGTGCGGGCGCTCGATCCCGAGAAAGAGACCCACCATTCCACCTACGTGACTCACTACTCCGGAAAGGCCCACCTCGGAAATCACCCCCTCGAGCCGGGACGAAATCGACGCGCCAGCCGAATCGAACCCGTAGTAGAGATCGGGGTTCTCGGACAAATAGCGGAGGGTGGCCAGACCGGCTGCGGTAACGATCGGGTTCCCCGCCAGGGTTCCCGCCTGGTAGACGGGACCATCGGGAGCGACCATCCGCATCAGCTCGACCTTTCCGCCGTAGGCCGCACCCGGAGTTCCACCAGCCATCACCTTCCCTAGGGCAGTCAGATCGGGTTGCACTCCGAAACGTTCTTGAGCTCCGCCGAGTGCCACCCGGAATCCCGTCATTACCTCGTCGAAGATCAACAGCGCCCCGCTGGCGTCGCACAGTCGCCGCAGCCCCGGAAGGAAGTCTGGTAACGGCGGAATACAGCCCATGTTCCCGGCAACGGGCTCGACGATGACAGCCGCCACCTCCTCAGAGAGCAGTTCGGCGACGGACTCGAGGTCGTTGAAACGGGCGACCCGGGTGTCGGCTGTGGTGCCAGCAGGGACGCCTGGGCTGGATGGCTCGCCGAAGGTGGCGAGACCCGATCCGGCTCGGACGAGGAACGCGTCGGCGTGGCCGTGATAACAGCCCTCGAACTTGATCACGGCTGAGCGACCGGTGGCCGCCCGCGCCAGACGCACCGCCGACGCCGTTGCTTCAGTACCGGAGTTGACCAATCGGACTAGCTCGATCGAGGGAACGAGCGAACAGATCAGCTCGGCCAGCTCTACTTCGGCGGCGGTTGGAACTCCGAAGGACGTGCCAGAACGAACAGCATTTTCAATGACCTCCACTATCTCGGGCCGGGCGTGGCCGAGGATCAACGCCCCCCACGAAGCGACAAAATCAATCAAGTTGTCGCCTTCCACAGTTCGCAAGTAGGAACCGCGACCCGACTCAATGAAAGGCGGAAATCCCCCGACCGCAAGAAAGGCTCTCACCGGTGAGTTGACCCCACCCGGCATCACCTCGATGGCTCGCCTCTGCCAAAGAGCAGATGTTTGGGCGGCAAGTCCCGACCTCATGGGGCAACCCCCATCAGCCGGGCGGCGTCGAGGGCGAAATAGCTGAGGATGATCCCCGCCCCGGCGCGGGCGATTCCGGTGAGCGACTCGAGCATCACCTGGTCGTGTTCGATCCATCCTTGGGCGGCAGCCGCTTCGATCATGGCGAACTCCCCGGAGACCTGATACGCGACCACCGGTACTTCGACCCTCGCCCGTACCGCGGCGACGACGTCGAGGTAGGGGCCCGCCGGCTTGACCATCACCATGTCGGCACCTTCCGCCACGTCAAGTTGCGCCTCCCGAATCGCTTCCCGCAGGTTGGGAGGATCCATCTGATGCGACCGCCGATCACCAAAGGCCGGCGCCGAACCGGCGGCATCACGGAACGGGCCGTAGTAGGCCGAGGCGTACTTGACCGCGTACGAGCAAATCAACGTCCCCTGGTGGCCGCTCTCATCGAGCGCCCCGCGAATCGCCGCGACCCTGCCATCCATCATGTCGGAGGGTGCGATCACGTCGGCGCCGGCATCGGCATACGCCAGAGCTGCCTTCGCCAGGAGCGGAAGCGCCGAATCGTTGTCCACCACTTCCCCGCGGAGGGGTCCGCAATGGCCATGGCTGGTGTATTCGCACAGGCAAACATCCGCCCAGCGCAGCAGTTCCGGCGCGGCCTCAGTGACCGCGGCGATGGCCTTGGGCACCGGTCCCTCGGGATCCCAGGCCGATGATCCCAGCTCATCTTTGTGATCGGGGATTCCGAAGAAGAGCATTCCCCCGAGGCCGACCGACTCCGCTTCTTTGGCCAACAGCGCTATCTGATCGACGGAGAGCTGGAAGTGCCCGGGCATCGAAGCGATGGGCTTTCGCACTCCTTCCCCCGAAACGACGAAGACTGGGAGCACAAACTGGGCAGGATGCAGACGGGTCTCTGCCGCCACCCGCCGGATCGCGGCCCGCATCCGCAGCCGGCGAGGACGAACGGTGGGAAAACTGGTCAAACCTTCACCTCCATATGTGATGCCAGGGCTTGGGCCAAGGCGCGGTGCGACGGGATCGAGGCGACGACGTCCGGTTCCCGGTAACGGGCCGCGGCGGCCCAGGTGGTCGCTCCGATTACCCCTACCACCAGCTCATCGATGTCGCGGGTGAGATGCCACCCCTCGACCGCCGAAGGCGAGGCAAACGCCACCGCCTCAACCCAATTCTTCTGGGGCGCTACTAACTGCGTGCGGTACACCTCGAGCTCGAGAAGATCGGGCGCCAAACTTCTGATGACCCGAAGGGCCGCCGGATCACTATCGGCCGACCGGGGAAAAACAACTTTGGCGTGCTCCAGTTGTGTGCGCGCTTTGACAGCAAGGGCCTCCAGGCCCTGAGACCCCCTAACGGTGACTCGCCCACCTTTTTTGGTAACCGCATTTTCGGTTGCAGTGCCAACCGCGACAACATCGATCGATGGCATCGGGGCCTGCGGCCAGAGCAAATCGACCGTGCGGGCCGAGGCAAGGACCAGCACGCCTGCTTCGGCGGTGGCCTCACGGGCGCGAGCCAGGACCTCATCGGGCGCTGGCTCGACCCTGATGCAAGGAAGCCAGACCGGGTCGAGCCCTGTCGACCGATATAGATCGGAGATGCGATCGAAGCGGTCGGTGGTGATTGCTACCCGCATCACAGGTCCAGGGCCTTGCGGGCCTCGGCCACAACCACCTCAGGAGTTTCTCCTCGAGCGACGGCTCGCCTGGCTACCCGCTCGTCGAACACGTAGGCCTCCATCTGGATCAGACCTCCATCCCAGGTGGCTAGGGCGCCCAGGGCCGATCGGCAACCAGCGCCGGTCTCCGCCAACAAAAGACGTTCGGCCCAGAGCAAGGTCCTAAGCGAGGGGTCGTCGATCGCTGCCACCAGGCCAGCAACATCGCCT
>JBOGEW010000402.1:0-7322 GCA_050742075.1 Acidimicrobiia bacterium | reverse complement strand
ACGCTGATCATCATCGACGAGGGCGCTTTCGCTCACTACATCGAGGGGTGTTCGGCTCCGGTTTACACCACCGATTCGTTGCACTCGGCTGTAGTGGAGATCGTCGTCAAGCGGGGCGGGCGCTGTCGGTACACCACCATTCAGAACTGGTCGAACAACGTCTACAACCTGGTGACCAAGCGAGCCGCCGCTTACGCCGATGCCACCATGGAGTGGATCGACGGCAACATCGGGAGCCGCCTCACGATGAAGTACCCGGCGGTGTGGTTGATGGAGCCCGGCGCCCACGGCGAGGTCCTTTCCATCGCCTTTGCTAGCGAAGGCCAGCATCAGGATGCCGGAGCCAAGATGGTCCATGCTGCTCCCAACACCACTTCGACGATTATCTCCAAGTCGATCTCGAATAACGGCGGGCGAGCCGGGTATCGGGGTTTGGTGAGGGTTGAGCCCGGAGCCGAGAACTCGAAGAGTTTCGTTCGCTGCGACGCCCTGATTCTCGACGAAAAGTCTCGGTCTGACACGTATCCCTACATGGAGATCGAAGAGAACGATGCCGAGATTGGTCACGAAGCCACCGTCTCCAAGGTGGGCCAGGAGCAGCTCTTCTACTTGATGAGCCGGGGTCTGACCGAGGAGCAGGCGACGTCGATGATCGTCGCCGGCTTCATCGAGCCGATCGTCCGCGAGCTGCCAATGGAGTACGCGGTCGAGATGAATCGATTAATCGAGCTCAACATGGCCGCCGCCGGCGCCGTCGGCTAGCTCCACCCTCCCCGGCTTCGCCGTCTCTCACCCCTTCAGGGGGAGAGACGGAACGCTCCCTTTTCGGCGCGCCCTCCGCTTCTAGAGTGATCGGGCGATGACTGGAGTGATGCCGGCCGAAGTTGTTTCAGCGCTGATTGCGGTGGGCCTAATCGGCGGGGTCTTCGGTTTGCTCGGCGGCTTTTTTGGATCCAAGCATCGGCTGTTCGGGGCAATCCTGCTCGGAATCATCGGCGGCATTGCTGCTGCCTCGATTGCCCGGATCGCGGGGGCAACCCCTGGCTTCTCAGTGGGAGAAGGCTTTTCGGCGATCTACGCCGCAGTAGGCGGCTTCGTCCTCGGTTACGTCGTCAGTCGCTCCACGGTCTGATCAGGCCCGATCAAGTTCAGCACGCACGGCTGTTTCGAGGTCGGCCGGATCGATAGCTGTGGACCTGAGAAGGCGCACCGCCGGATCGTTGTGACCACCGGTCGAGAGGGCAGCGAGGAGATGGTTGGTGTTGATCCGGCGGTGGCGAAGATCGAGAGCCACTCGCACGCTTTTTTCCAGGCTTCGTTTCGCTCCGGCACTCAGGGGTAGATGGCGAGCGAGAATTCGTCGGTGGGGACGCTCGCCGGGGCGATGGGGCTGAGCGACTGCGGATCTCAGCGCCTCGGGTTCCGCATCAATTCCAAACGCACCCAGGGCCGATCCGTCGAGCCGATCGAGCGCTTCGTGCAATCCTTCGACCGAGAGACCGGCCGCCCGGGCGATTTCGTTTCCCGTCGTGACCACGCCGATCAGCAGGTGGTCGGTCCCGATACGCAAGTCGCCTCGCCGCCGAGCGGTAGCCGCTGCCACTGCCAGCACCTCGGCGCGGGCGTCGGGCGAACGATGAAGCACGTCAGACCCGGCCATGCTTCTTATGCGCAGCCTGTCGCGTCACCCCGAGGGCGTCGCCGATCTCCTCCCAGGTCCAGCCGCTGAGTCGGGCCCGGGCGACATTGTCGGTTTCGAGTCGCTCGGCGATGCGTCGCAGCACCTTGACTGCCCGCAGTCCCTCGGCGGGGTCGGTGCCACCAACTGCGGTGAGAGCCCCAGCGATGTCCATCTCTGCGTCCTTTGTCATCTTGGGTTGACACAATACCCATCTTCCCCGCCCTGTCAACTCACGATGACAGGGCGCCGGAAAAAACGCAGTTCGGTAGCCTCCCAAATGTGTCGCGTACGCTGGTGCTTCGCCTTCTGATCGGCTTTTCGGTCGTATGGGCCGCCTGGGCCGTGTGGATCGTTCAGGGCCGCAGCCAGCCTTTCTCGGTCGTCGTGATCGACGATCTGGGGCAACCGATCGCCGGGGCCAATATCGGCTGGCAGAGCCGGGTCTTGGCGGAGACTGACGACGAGGGCCGCGCCGAACTGCAGTGGGAGCGCGGCCTCGAAGGCCTGTCGATCAAGGCCGCCGGTTTCCAGGGAACGAGCCTTCCTCTCCTTTCGCCGCCAGAAACTGAAGTCGAGGCGGTGCTCCGAGCATCATTCCTGCGCGGCCAGATCGTCGACGCCGAGCACCGGCCACTCGAGGGGGCTTACGTAACCACCGGCGCCCAGACTGCCGTTTCCGACGCGGAGGGCAGGTTTGCAGTCCGGAACGCCGAGCCGGGCACCGTGCAGGTTTGGCGCCCGGCCTGGGAAGGGTCGGCCTTCGACTGGGACGGCCAGAGTGGGCAGGAGCGGTTTGTGATCGCTCCCGAGATGCTGAAGGCCGTCCACATCGGTGGCGAGGCGGCCCAGCTCGGCTGGCCGTCGTTCCTGCGGATGGTCGAGCGAACCGAGCTCAATGCAGTGATGATCGATCTGAAGGACGAATCGGGAGCGGTGTTCTTCGATACCGCCAATGAGACGGCCCGGACCATCGGAGCCGTCGACGTGCGTTACGACCTGGCCGACCTGGTCGGCAGCGCCCACCAAGCCAACGCCTATGTGATCGGACGAATCGTGGCGTTCGAGGACCCGATTGCCGCGTTGGGCGCGCCCGACTGGGCCGTGTGGGACACCGCGATCGACGCACCCTACGCCGCCAACGGCCAGTACTTCCTCGACCCCACCGATCCCGGTGCTCAGGCATACGCCCTTGAACTCGCCGCCGAGGCCTGCGAGGCAGGATTGGACGAGATTCAGTTCGATTACGTCCGCTTCCCGGATGGCCGCCGGGTCGGTGCTCGCTTCGACGGCGGCGTTAGCGCCGAGGTACGAGTGGCGACGGTCAGCGACTTCCTCGGCACCGCCGTCGCCGCTCTCCATCCCTTAGGTTGCGCGGTGGGCGCCGACATATTTGGCTTCATCACCTCGGCCGTCGATGATGGAGGCATCGGCCAACAATGGGAGGAGTTGACCAAGGTGGTCGA
Organism: Acidimicrobiia bacterium; assembly: GCA_050742075.1. Classification (GTDB taxonomy): domain Bacteria; phylum Actinomycetota; class Acidimicrobiia; order Spongiisociales; family ZC4RG35; genus JACCTH01. Next base: position 4,178 of record JBOGEW010000402.1, on the reverse strand, counting down.
TGTCGCCTCGCCGATGCTTTATCCCAGCCACTATTCCTCCGGCTGGTATGGGTATCAGGTCCCCTCCGATCACCCCGGTCCTTTGGTGGCCGAAGCCCTCGACGACGCTCTCACCCGACTGGCGCGAAAGATTGTCGTCAGACCGTGGCTGCAGGACTTTGCCTACACCGAGGCGCAGGTCCGCGCACAGATCGAAGAGGCGGAGCAGAGGGGGCTGGGTTGGATGCTGTGGAATGCCACCAGCGAAGTGAGCCTGGGAGCTCTACGGTCGAATCCCTAAGGCTGATTGACTGCCGGCTCTGCCCGCGACTCGTCGAGTGGCGAGAACGGGTCGGCCGAGAGAAGCGGGCCGCCTTCCGCGACGAGGTCTATTGGGCCCGTCCCGTACCCGCCTTCGGCGATCCCAAGGCGCGTTTGATCATCGTCGGGCTCGCGCCGGCTGCCCATGGCGGTAATCGCACCGGGCGCATCTTCACCGGCGATCGATCTGGCGACTGGCTTTTTCGGGCCCTGCACCACACCGGGTTCGCCAATCAGCCGACGTCGGTCGATCGTCATGACGGACTGCAGCTCCAGGATTGCTTGATCACCGCCGTGGCGCGTTGTGCTCCACCGGATAATCGTCCGACGGCGGTGGAGATCGAGACCTGCCGGCGCTGGCTCCTGCCCGACTTTGCCGCCAGTCCCCACGTGGTCGTCGCTCTGGGCGGGATCGCTTTCGGCCAGATCAAGCAGCTGGCTCCGATCCTAGGTTGGGGACTCACCCGCCAGAAGTTCGCTCATGGAGCGGAGGCCAAGCTCGAGCCCGGTCCCTGGCTTATCGCCAGCTATCACCCGTCGCAGCAAAACACATTTACCGGGCGACTGACCAAAGAGATGCTCGACGGAGTCTTCTCCCGGGCCAGGGAGCTACTGGGCTGAAACGCGGGCCGGAAGGCCGTTTGACTCAAAAAATTGAAGAGATGGGGGGCCGTTACCATCATTGGGGTTCGTGGCAGAACTCACCCTTGATTCGCTCCAAGTCTTAGACGCGTCCTCGCCCGAACGCCAAAAGGCCTTCCGCGAGTTCGAAGGTCTTCCCGTTCCGGGCCCCACCGACGAGGCGTGGCGCTACGTGGATCGGGCGATCGACCTTCAGTCGGTGTCTTTGGTTTCTGAACCCGGCAACCAGCTGGCTGCCGACGAGATCCTGGCTGCCTTGGAGCCCTCCCAACATCTGGTGATCGTGGACGGACGCATCGTGGAGGTGGCAGGAGAAGGATTCGGAGTCCAGGCGACCAAGCTCCTCGATCTGGTGCCTCCGGGCACTGACAAGCTGGCAGCCGCCCACCGAGCGTTTGTCGACGCCGGAGTTTCGGTGGTTCTTCCTGGTGGAAAGTCCACCAAAGCACCGGTGCTGATCGAGTTGCAGACCACAGCCAAGAACACGATCTCGTTTCCTCATGTCACCATCGAGATCGGGGAGGATGCCGAGGCCGAGGTGATCGTTGCCTATCGATCGCTTGAAGGGGCCCGGGCGATATCCGTACCACAGGTGGAGATCGACATTGCCCAGAGCGGGCGATTGCGTCTCCTGGCGCTGCAGGAAATGTCTCTCGATTCGATCAACGTCGTCCAGCTTCGAGCCCGCCTGGGACGAGACGCCACTCTCCGTCTCGGAGAGGTCGGGCTGGGGGGTGACCTGGCCCGGCTCGACATGGCCGTCGATCTCGACGGCCAGGGCTCCTCGGCTGACATCGTCGGGGTCTTCTTCGGACACCGGGAGCAAGTGCTCGACTACCGGATGGTGTTGAACCATCGGGGGCCCAAGTCCACTTCCAACGTTCTGTTGAAGGGGGCAGTAGAGGACGCCTCCCAGTCGGTGTTTTCTGGGCTGGTGAGGATCGAAAAGCCGGCCATCGGCGCTTCCGCCTTCGAGACCAACCGCAACCTCGTCCTCAGCCCCGACGCCAAGGCCAACTCGATACCGAATCTGGAGATCCTGTGCGATGACGTCATCTGCGGCCATGGATCCTCGGTGGGACCGCTCGAGGAGGAGCACCTCTATTACCTCGGAAGCCGGGGGATCGCCCCCGAACGGGCCGAGCGGCTCCTTGTCCGCGGCTTCTTCCAAGAAGTGCTCGATCGGCTTCCGGTGTCTGGGATGGAGAATGCCCTGGCTGAGATTCTCGAGCGGCGCTTTATCCGCGGACAGAGACAGCAAGTAGCGGGGGACGTGTGAGCGTCGAGAGAGTGGCCAGCTTTGCTGACTTGAAAGAGGGCGTGGGCTTCCGAGTTGAATTCAATGACCACCGGGTAGCGATCTTTCTCGTGGATGGCACCCTCTTCGCTCTCGGGGATCGTTGCAGCCACGCCGAGGCGTCGTTGTCGGAGGGTGAGGTCTTCGACATGGAGGTCGAATGTCCCCGGCATGGGTCGGCGTTCGACTTGGCCACGGGAGAACCACGGTCGCTCCCCGCGACGAAACCTGTTCCGGTTTATCGAGTGTGGACCGAGGGCGGCGAGGTATTCCTGGCGGTGGACGAGTGACAACCGCACTCGCATTGAGCAATCTGGAAGCCTCCATTGGACCGCGACAGATTCTGGACGGGATCGACCTCGAAATCCCGTTCGGAGAGGTGCACGCCGTGATGGGGCCCAACGGTTCGGGCAAGTCAACTCTGTGCCATGTGCTCAGCGGCAAGGCTGGTTACGAAGTCCGCGGTTCCGCCCGCCTCGATGGAAACGAGTTGCTCGCGCTGACGGTCCACGAGCGAGCCCGCCTCGGCTTGATCCAGTGCTTTCAGTACCCCACCGAGATTCCGGGGTTACGGCTGGGAGAGTTCATGCTGGAGGCCGCCGACGAGTTCGGGATCGAGAACGCCTCGGAACGGATCGCCGAGGCCGCCGAGCGATTCGAAATGACGCGCTTTCTCGATCGCTCGGTGAACGATGACCTTTCGGGCGGTGAGAAGAAGCGATCGGAGATCTTTCAGATGGCGGTTCTCTCACCGAAGGTGGCGCTGCTCGACGAAGTGGACTCCGGCCTCGACATCGATGCGGTCCGGGAGGTGGCGGCAACGGTCGACTCGATGCGCTCCCCAGAGGTCGCCGTCTTGATGATCACCCACTACTCCCGGATTCTGCGATATGTGATTCCCGACCGGGTGCACGTGTTGATCGCCGGCAAAATCGTGGCGTCTGGTGGCCCCGAACTAGCCGACACGCTGGAAGAAGGGGGCTACGAGCAGCTCCGGGCAGAAATGGGCCTGCCCGTTTCCGAAGAGCCGGCGACTAAGTCGCCCGACCCGTTCAGCGAACTCCCCTTCGAGCGCTAATGCCAGAGTCAACTCGCGTTACCCGGCGGCGCTGGTTGACGACTTTGACCGACCTCCCGACAGCGTCTGGTCGCGAACAAGCGGTCACGGATTGGGTATTGGCCTGGGCCGATCGACGTGGCTTCCGAGCCTCGCGCGATGAGGCGGGAAACATCCTCATACGTAGTCGCCAGCGCACGCGGCGTCGCCCGGTGGTGGCGGTCGCCCATATGGACCATCCGGCCCTGGTTGTGCTCGAAGCGGGGGCGAGGGAAGCGACAGCCGAACTCCGGGGAGGAGTCCTCGCCGCCTATCTCGACGGTGCGGGTCTGGAAGTGATCACCGCTGGAGGAACAGTCCCCGGGAGAGTGCTCGAATTCGATACCGATAGCGGTCGCGCTCGGATCGCAGCCCGAGGAGCTAGCCCCGGAGACATCGCCCGCTGGCACTTTCCTTCTGAACGGTTGGGATTTGACAACGGGCGCCTGGCGGCCCGAGCGTGTGACGACCTCGCCGGCGTCGCAGCTAGCCTCGTCGCCCTCGACGTGGCCACCGCTCGTGGTCTCCATCATCTTTCGGCCCTCCTCACCAGGGCGGAAGAGGTCGGATTCGTGGGCGCCATCGCCGCCGCCAAGCTGGGAACCATTCCGGATGGGGCACGAGTTCTGTCAATTGAATGCTCGCCTGCGTCTGCTGACGCGCCCTTGGGGGCGGGGCCAGTTGTGCGGGTGGGCGACGCAGTTTCGATCTTTTCCGCCGATTTGACGAACCGAGTCTCGACTCTGTTGCGGACTTCCGGCCTTTCGCATCAGCGGAAACTCATGGCGGGGGGAAGCTGTGAGGCCACGGCTTTGTCGGCGCTCGGGATCAACGCCACTGGGT
>JBOGEW010000401.1:0-3398 GCA_050742075.1 Acidimicrobiia bacterium | reverse complement strand
CTCGACGTCCACGTCAAGCGGCTGCGTCAAAAGCTGGAGGTCGACCCGGCGCGACCCAAACACATCGTCACGGTGAGAGGTTTGGGGTACAAATTCGTCGATGAATGAGGCCAGACGGGGGCTGTCGGCGAGGCTCCTTGCCGTCTACACGCTGGCATTCCTTGTCATCATCGGGATTTTCGGGGCCGTCGTTGATCGCGCTATTCGCCGCCAGCTTCTCGACGATTTGACAGCCTCCCTGGTCGACCAGGCCTCGGTGGTCGAGGTGGCCCTGCAAGATCGGCTCGACCTGGACTCGCTAGTCAACGTACTCGCTGACCGCACCGACTCTCGCATAACCGTCATCGCGGTCGATGGGCGGGTTATGGCCGACTCGGATGTCGATGCGGCGGTCATGGGCAACCACGCCGATCGCCCCGAGGTTGTCACCGCACTCACAGGACAGGTAGGGGTGGCGCGGCGGCATAGCTCGAGCACCGACCAGGAACTCCTGTACGTGGCATTGCCGCCAAATGAAGGCCGGATGGTGCGGGTGGCATTGCCTGAGGCGACCGTGGCGGCGCGGCTCCAGCAGGTCCGAATGGCAATTATCGCCGGGGCCGTATTCGCTGGCCTGGTGGGGGTGGCGGTGGTGTGGCTGATCGCCCGACGTATCGCACGACCACTTGAACAGATGATCGAGGCGGCCGAGGCGGTGGCGGATGGCAAGCTATTCACCACGGCCCCTCGCACCGGAACCCGAGAGCTCGATCGGATGGGAGTCGCGCTTGACCGCATGGCGACCGAGTTGGTGGGTCGCATCGAGGCGAGCGAGGCTCAGGCGAGGTTGCTCGATCAAACCCTGGGTGCGGTCGGCCAGGGAGTGATCGTCGTCGGGGTCGGTGATGCGATCGTCTACGCGAACTCCTCCGCCCGCTCGATGATCCGGCTTGCCGAATCCCTCTCAACCCTCACGCCTCACGGGTTGCAGACCCTGGTTCGCCAGGCCCGATCGTCCGGCGCCGTTGTCGAGGCCCGAGTTGACTACGGCAGCCCAGTCCGAAACCTTCGGGCGGTTGCCACGCCTTTTCCCGGCGACCAACGGGTTTTGCTGGCGGTAACCGATGTGACCGAGCGCGCCCGGGTCGAGGCGATGCGACGTGACTTCGTCGCCTCCGCCTCTCACGAGTTGAAAACCCCGGTGGCAGCGATCCTCGCCTCGACCGAAGCTCTTCAGCTTGCCCTTGCCCGCGACGCGTCATCGGCGGGCCGATTCGGTGAACAGATCGAACGGTCCGCTCACCAGTTGGCGAAACTGGTTGCAGATCTGCTCGATCTTTCGCGGCTGGAAAGCCACGAGCCAGAACACGAGTTGTTTCGCCTCGGCGAGGTCGCGGAGGAGGAGCTGGCACGGGTGAGGCCATTCGCCGACGACTCCGCGGTAACACTGACAGCCTCGGTTGAGGACCTCGAATTCCATGGCAGCCGGCGCGACCTCGGGCTGGCGATCCGCAACCTCCTCGACAACGCCATCCGCCACACTGCCGGGGGAAAGGTCGTCCTGACCCTTGCCCGCCGGAACGGCGACGCCGTAGTCGAAGTCACCGACAACGGCGAAGGGATTCCCCGGCGGGAGCTCTCGAGGATCTTCGAAAGGTTCTACCGGGTCGACAGCGCCCGGTCGAGAGCGACGGGCGGAACCGGCCTGGGTCTGGCGATCGTCCGCCACATCGTCGAGCGGCATGGCGGCTCGGTCGAGGTGGAAAGCGAATTAGGCCGAGGGTCCACCTTCCGTTTGACCCTGCCGTTTGGTGCTGAGGAATAGGTTGCCGAGTAGCGTGTGGGTTCCCGAGTTACGAGTTTGAAGCCTGAAGCCTGAAGCTTGGGACTTGCGACTTGCACCTTGAGACTTGAGACTTGAAACTTTCCAATGTTTGAACAGGTTCGAACCCGGTAACCTGTGCCTTTGTGAGCTTTCTCGCCCGGATTCGTCGGCCCTCCGACCTGCGCCAACTCGACGACGAGGAGCTTTCGGAGCTTTGCCAGGAGATCCGCGACTTTCTGGTTGATCAGATCTCCCGCACGGGAGGTCATCTCAGCCCCAACCTCGGCGTCGTGGAATTGACGATCGCACTCCATCGAGTATTTGACAGTCCTCACGATCGCATCATCTGGGATGTCGGTCATCAGGCATATGTACACAAGCTCGTCACCGGTCGAATGGAGGGTTTCGCGACACTGCGCCGCCTCGGGGGAATGTCGGGATATCCGAGCCGGGCCGAAAGCCCCCATGACTTTGTCGAGAACAGCCATGCCTCGACCTCGCTCTCCTATGCCCTCGGTCATGCGCTCACCCATCCTGACTACTGGACCGTGGCGGTGATAGGCGACGGCGCACTCACCGGGGGCATGGCCTATGAGGCCCTCAACCATATCGCCGTCGCCCGGCCAACCAACCTGGTGATCGTCGTCAACGACAACGGACGCTCATACGCACCCACCGTGGGTGGTCTGGCGGCGCTGGCCAACCTCGCCCACTACCGACTCGATCCGAGGTACGAGTGGACCAAACGCAGCTTTGGTCGAATGCTGCGGGGCCTTCCGATCGTGGGCGATGTCGCCGACGAGATGGCAAATCGTTTCAAAGAAGCCTTCAAGCAGATTCTCGAGCCTTCCACTGTTTTTGACACACTTGGACTCAAGTACTCGGGTCGGATCGACGGACACGATCTCAGGCAACTCGAATCCACTCTTCGGACCGCCCGTGAGTATGGAGAGCCAGTCATTGTCCATGTCGTAACCGAGAAAGGTCTTGGTTACGGTCCCGCGGTTGCCGACGAGATCGACAAGCTCCATAGCCTGGGGAGCTTCGACGTCACCACCGGGCGGGCTCTCAAGGACGAGTTAAAACTGACCGACATCGCCGGACGGGCCCTGCTTGATGTGGCCCGCCGCAACCCCGATGTGATAGCCGTGTCGGCGGCAATGGTGTCCTCGACGGGGTTGCAGGAGATGGCACGCGAGATGCCCGAGAGAGTCATCGACACCGGCATCGCCGAACAACACACGGTTACGATGGCCGCCGGGGTGGCCATGGCCGGCAAGCGGCCGGTGGTTGCGATTTACTCCAGCTTCCTGCAGCGGGCGTTTGATCAAATCGTCACCGACGTCGCCCTCCACGATCTTCCGGTTGTCTTCTTGATCGATCGAGCAGGTATCACCGGTCCCGACGGCCCTTCCCACCACGGTGTGTTCGATCTCTCCTATCTTCGAATGATCCCCAACATGGCGATTGGTGCACCCGCCGACGCCACCGAGTTGGCGGGCATGATCGAAACCGCCGTCACCCACGACGGTCCGATCGCCATCAGATTCCCAAAGGCCGCCGCCTCGGCGTTGCTCGCTCTGCCGGCCCCGCC
>JBOGEW010000400.1:0-4715 GCA_050742075.1 Acidimicrobiia bacterium | reverse complement strand
GCTTCGGCCCGCGCCCCTCGCTTGAACCAACGAACCGGTCGCCGCAACTCGAACTCGATGAAGCGCCCGAGGCCGAAGGCGAGGAACACGTCGCCAAGGGATAGCACCTGGCCGATGTTCAGCACTCTGATCGGGATCACGTCGGCAAGGAACGGCAACAGCGAGTCGCGATTGAGAACCACGTGCTTGTAGCTTTCGGCGATCACAGGGTCACCGGGGGCGAATCCCGAGGCAACCTCTGCGGCTTCCGACAGAACGGGCATGCCGCCGTTCAGCGCAATCACACTGAAGTTCATCAGGACTCCGAAGCCCGCGAGCCACAGTCCGGGTCGTTCCTTGTTGAGGAGGACGAGGATGATCAAAGGGAGGTAGCTGAGAAGGATCAGCGTCACGCCGAGTCCCGGGCTGGGCGCGTAACGGGCGGCGATCTGCAACGCGAACCCGAGCGGCAATAACCACCAGAGCCGGAGATGGATGTCCCCCAGATTGGACAGCCGACCCCCGCGCAGGATGGCGATCGCCATGGACAGGAACAAAACCGTTACCAGCCATAGCATTGGCCGACGCTATCACACGAAGGGATTTCCGCCAGATGGTGAAAATCGACCTAAACGGAGCGCGGGCGACGATCACGATCGACGACCCGGAGAGACGCAATCCGTTTAACGCTCAGACCGTGGAAGATCTCGGCCGGCTCACCGCCGAGGCCAACTCCAACCCCGAAGTCAAGGTGATTGTCTACACCGGGGCAGGCGACATCGCCTTCTCGGCTGGCGGGGATCTCTCGTCTGGATTTTTCGACGATCCCATCGGTCTCCATCGGGAGCGGGGTCGTCTCGCCAACCTGTTCCGGACGATGTGGGAAGGGGAAAAGCCGACTGTCGCTCGGGTCAACGGTCATGCCCTTGCCGGGGGCTTCGGGTTGGCAGTGGCGTGCGATATAACCATCTGCGTCGACGACGCCCGCCTGGGAACGCCCGAGATCGGGGTCGGACTTTGGCCGATGATGATCACGGTGCCGCTCCTGAGGGCGGTCTCGCCCAAAGCGCTCTTCGAGCTGATGGCGACTGGTCGGGTATTGACCCCAGACGAGGCTCTCCGTCTAGGAGCGCTTTCGCGGGTCGTCAGGCGGAGTGATCTCGATGCCGCGGTTGACGAGGTAGTGGACGCTTTGGCTCAGCAGAGCCCGGCGACACTGGCCCTCGGGAGGCAGGCCTTTGCCGCCGTCGCCGGCATGAGTCCTCGCACTGCCCTCGACTTTCTCCAGGCCGGTCTGACGTCGGTGACACTGACCGAGGATGCCAGCGAGGGTCTACGCGCCTTCGCCGAGAAGCGCGACCCCACCTGGACGTCGCGCTAGCTGCGCGGATTTTTCCGTACCCTGATCTCAAGAAAATCCGCGCAGAAAGTGCGAGGGGTCCCGGGGTAGCCTGAATTGGTGCAACGGGTTTTGCGTTTGGTGGGGTGGGGCCTCCTAAGCATGGCTGGACTGGTCATCCTCTTCCTCTTTTATCAGCTCTTTGTCACCGATTTTTTCAACGCCCGGTCCCAAGCCCAGGCGGAAGTCGAGCTTGAAACGAGCTTCGACCTCCGCCGGGCCGAGTTGGCGATTGTCACCACGACGACCACTAAGCCGGACCCGGCGGATCCAATCGAGGGGGTGCCACCCCCCGAGCTGCTCGCCGAACCGGCAGTGCCGGTAGGAGTGCCGTTTGGGCGAATCGAGATCGACAAGATCGGCCTTGACGCCGTGCTCTTCGAGGGGGTGGATCGAGACACTCTCAAGCTGGGCCCGGGGCACATGCCCAATACCCCCCTCCCCGGTCAACCCGGAAACGCCGTCGTCAGCGGGCACCGTACGACTTACGGGCGCCCCTTTTTCGATCTGGATCAACTGGTGGTGGGCGACACCATCCAGGTTGAGACCGCGCTCGGCCTTAGTACCTACGCCATTCGCCAGATTCAAGTGGTCGCCCCGACCGACGTCTGGGTCACAGACTCGATCGACGGAGCCTGGCTGACCCTCACCACATGCAATCCGAAGTTCTCGGCGGCCGAGCGCCTCATCGTCCAGGCAGAACTGGTACACGGACCCAACCTCGAATACGTGGAGGCAATAACGGCTGCTGCCGCGGAGCGGGCCGCATGACGAGGGGGCGGAAGATCACAACCTGGGTGATCTCGATAATCGTCGGCTTGGTCCTGCTCTACTTCCTCTTCGAGTGGGCGGGAGGTCTGCTCGACTCCGGCGGCACCGTCGGCTAGTAATAGGCCACGATGTCTTTGCTAGGGCGCAAACGGGCAGAGGTAGCCGGAATCGATCCCGCCAGGGTTCCTCCCGGCCAATACGTCACCGAGCGCTTCCCTGTTCTTCACGCCGGAGTGGTTCCGAAGGTCGATCTGGCCAAGTGGGACTTTCGCGTCGAAGGGCTCGTCGCCACGCCGGCGGCCTGGACCTACGAGGAAATCAGGTCCATGCCGTTCATAGAGAAGACTTTCGATATCCATTGCGTGACCAAGTGGACGAAGCTCGATACCCGCTGGGAAGGCGTGAGCGTGAACGAGATCACGTCACGGGTCGAACCCGATCCCCGTGCGACTCATGTCCTCGTACAAGCGGAGCAAGGCTTCACCGCCAACATCCCCCTCGCTGACTTCACCCGCGAAGAGAACCTCTTTGCCTATCGCTTCGGGGGAGAGGATCTCGAACCCGAGCACGGTTGGCCTCTCCGACTGGTCGTTCCCCATCTCTACTTCTGGAAGTCGGTGAAATGGGTGCGAGGACTGCGCTTCCTCGACCACGACACCCCCGGCTTCTGGGAGCGCAATGGCTACCACATGTACGGGGACCCGTTCCGCGAACAGCGCTACTGGGGCGACTGAAACGAACCTAAGGCTATAGGCCGTGGAATCCGCCGCCTATAGCCTTAGGTTCGCATTCAGGAGGCCATCTGGCGGAGGACGTAGTGGAGGATGCCGCCATGCCTGAGGTACTCGACCTCGATCGGAGTGTCGACCCGGGCGATGACCGGTATCTCGACGACGGTGCCCCCTTCCTTCGTCACTTTGAGGACCAGGCGCTGGCGAGGGACGAGGGCATCGTCGACCTCGAGGTCGAAGGTCTCTGTCCCGATGAGCCCGTACGTCGAGGCCCCTTCGCCAGGCAGGTATTCGATCGGCAGAACGCCCATCATCACCAGGTTGGAACGATGAATTCGCTCGAAGCTCTCCACCAGGACGGCTTTGACTCCGAGGAGGAACGTTCCCTTCGCCGCCCAGTCGCGCGAGGAGCCCATACCGTAATCCTTCCCACCCAGGACCAGCAGCGGAATTCCCTCTGCCTGATAGTGAGTGGCCGCTTCGTAGATGCTTTTCACCGTGCCGTCGAGGAAATCGGTCGTCCAACCTCCCTCGGTGCCCGGAGCTAGGAAGTTGCGGACCCGGATATTGGCAAAGGTGCCCCGGGTCATGACCCGGTCGTTGCCCCGTCGGGAGCCGTATGAATTGAAGAGAGCGGGTTGGACGCCGTGTTCGATCAGGTAGCGGCCAGCGGGAGAGTCGGGCTTGATCGAACCGGCCGGACTGATGTGATCGGTCGTGACCGAGTCGCCGACCATTGCCAGGAGCCGGGCCGCTTTGATCGGGGTGATCGGGGCCGGCGTCGGTGACAGGTCCTGGAAGAAGGGTGGTTCCTGTATGTAGGTCGACGCTGGTATCCAGTCATACAAGAGTCCGCTGCTCGTGTCGATCTCCCTCCACTCCTCGGAGCCCGTGAACACGTCTCCGTAACGATCGGTGAACTGCTGACGGTTCACCGACTCCGCCACCACTCGAGCGATCTCGTCCTGAGCGGGCCACAGATCGGCCAGCATTACCCCAGAGCCGGGGATGGGTTCGTTGAGGGGATCCCAGTTGACCGTCCCTGCCAATGCGTAGGCCACCACCAGCGGTGGGGAGGCGAGATAGTTGGCTCGAACATCCGGTGAGATCCGGCCCTCGAAGTTGCGGTTGCCAGAGAGGACGGAGACTGCGACAAGACCGTGGGTGTGAATCGCGGTCGATATCTCTTCGGGCAGCGGGCCCGAGTTACCGATGCAGGTGGTGCACCCGTAGCCAACAATGAAAAAGCCGGCAGCCTCGAGATCATCGAGGAGGCCGGCCTTCTCCAAATATTCGGTGACGACCTTGGACCCCGGCGCTAGCGAGGTCTTCACCCATGGCTTTCGGGTAAGTCCCTTCTCGCGGGCGTTACGGGCAACAAGGCCCGCGGCCACCATCACATCGGGGTTCGAGGTGTTGGTGCACGAGGTGATGGCGGCGATCACCACATCGCCGTCGGTGAGGTCGAACGTCCCCTCTGAGCCGCTCACTTCGACGACCGGCGCCGGACCGATTCGTTCGTAGAGAGAAGCCGACACCTGATTCCAATTGGCCTTCATTTGGTCGAGGTCGACACGATCCTGGGGTCGTCGAGGTCCGGCCAGGGCGGGGCGGACAGTGCCAAGATCGAGGTCGAGGCCCGAGCTGTAGACGATCTTTTGGTTGTCATCTCGCCAGAGGCCCTGATGGCGGTAGTAGCTCTCGACCGTCTCCGTCAAAGGCTCGGGTCGACCGGTGAACCGCAAGTACTCGATCGTCTGATGGTCGACGGGGAAGAAACCGATGGTGGCTCCGTATTCGGGCGCCATGTTGGCGATGGTGGCGCGGTTGGCCAC
>JBOGEW010000399.1:0-4147 GCA_050742075.1 Acidimicrobiia bacterium | reverse complement strand
TGCACGAGCTCGGCCATGCTTTTTCCGTGCGCGGGTTCGGAGGTATGGTCAATCAGATCACCCTGCACGGGCTGGGGGGCGCGACCAGCTGGTCTGATCCCAACCGCCAGATTTCGTGGAGCCGGCGTATAGCTATCGCCGCCGCGGGAGCGGGTCTCGGTTTCCTGGTAGCTGGTGTCCTGTATGGCCTGGTCCGTTTGGGCACCTTTGGCTCCGCCGCCGCCACCATCATCGATACCCCCTTCCGGGTGTTCCTCGGGGACGCCGCCCGGGCCGAGCTCTGGCTGATCTTTTTTCTCGGAGCCTTCATCTGGGTCACGATCGCCTGGGGACTGATCAACTGGCTCCCGATCGGCGGTCTCGACGGCTGGCACATCATGGCCGAGCTCCTCGAGAAGTGGCTGCCCGGGCGGGGCCGCCGGGTGGCGGCCATCATCGGTCTCCTGGTGGCGCTGGTGGCGGCCTATTTCCTGTTTCGGGCGGGACTGCAGTTCGGCGCGATCATCCTGGTGCTCTTCGCCCTGCAGACGTTGAGCCGTCCCGGTTAATCCCCGACTACCTCCGAGAAGCCCAGGCCGGTAGGGCGTTCCAGCTGATCCATGGTGCAGCTGCGAGGATCTTTCTCTGGACGCCAGCGATGGAAACGGGTGGCGTGTCGGAAACGACCTTCCTCGAGCTGGTCATAACTGATCTCAGCTACGACTCCGCCTTCGACCGGGGTCCACGACAGGTCCTTCCCGCCGCTCCACCGGCTGATCCCTCCCGGGACGCGGGCCGCCTCTCCGAACGAGCCCTCGGTTCGCAGCTCCTGAAACCGCTTGAAGATCGCCTCCCGCTGGCCATCGGGAAAGCCGGAGCAATGTCCGATGAAATGAAGCTCTCCTAGGTCGTTGAAGAGGCCGAGCAGCAGCGAGCCGATCTTGCCTCCATCCTTGTGCTCGCGGTAGCCACCGATAACGCAGTCGGCCGTGCGCCGATGCTTGACCTTGATCATGGCTCGCTTTCCATGGACATAACCCTGGGCGAGCTGTTTGGCGATGATGCCGTCGCACCCGGCTGGTTCGAACTCATCAAACCAGCGCTTCCCGACCTCGGGATCGACCGTTGATGGGGTCAGGTTCCAGGGCCGATCGAGACTGGGGATGAGCTCGACCAGAAGTTCTCTTCGCTCCGAGAATGGCCGTTGCCGCAAATCCTCGCCGCCGAGGGCGAGAAGATCGAAAGCAACGAGTTGGGAAGGGGTCTCGGCCGAGAGACGCTTGATCCGCGACTCCGCGGGATGGATCCTCTGCTGCAATGCATCGAAGTCGGTGACATCGTTCAATACGACGACGACCTCGCCGTCGACCACGGTTCCGGCCGGGAGTCGGGTAATCGGCTCTTCTAGCTCCGGGAAATACCGCAGCAGTGTTTTCTGGCTACGCGAGTCGAGCCGCACCTCATCACCATTCCAGGAAACGGCGAGGAAGCCATCCCACTTCGGCTCGAAGGCGAACGGTCCCTCTGGCCATGACTCCATGACCTTGGCTTCCATAGTTTCAATCGGGGGTTTGAAGGGCCACGCCATGCGGAGACGGTAACGGTAGAAAGGAGGCCATTGGAGGTCCTCAAGTCGACATGGAAGCGGTTCTCCGAGGAGCGCGGCACGACGATGGCCGCCGCCATCGGCTATCGAGCGGTCTTTGCCCTGGCGCCGCTGATGCTGGTTGCTATCTCAGTAGCCAGCGCCATCTTCGGAGAGTCCGCCGCTCAGGGCCTCCTGACGAGTCGATTGGACCAACTGCTCGGTGACGAGCTTGCCGCCGATCTTGAGCGCCTGCTGACCGAGGCCCGCGGCGCCACCACCGCCGGCGTTATCGGATTCGCCTTGCTGATCTGGGCGGGGAGCGGGCTCTTTACAGAGGTGCAAGGTGCGTTGAACACCCTGAACGAGGTCCCACCGCAAAAGCTCGAGGGAATCGGGAGGGCGATCCGCCAGAGGCTTCTGACCCTGGTGGCGGTCTTCGCCTGTGCGATTGGCCTCGCCCTGCTGGTGGGGTCGGCAACTCTGGCTGCCTGGCTGCCGGCGGATTGGGCGACCGGCACGGTGGCGTTCATCACCACTGCTTCGATCTTTTTCGGGGCGATCCTTTTTAGCTTCAAGTTCTTCACGCCCTATCGCCCTCCGTGGCGAGTGGCCGCCGCCGGTGCCATCGCCACCGAGGTGGCAATGGTGATAGTCGGTGCGCTTGTGGGCGTATTCGTCGGGCGGGGCGGAGGCACTAGCGCGACCGGGATCGCTGGGTCGGTGGTGGCAATTCTCCTGGTCGTCTATTTCTTGTCGGCCGTGTACCTCTTGGGCGCTTCGCTGACCCGCGAGCTGCACGATGCGTTGGCGCTTGCGCCCCGCGCTTCTGTCCCCGTCAATCTCTAGGCTGGCCGCAAATGGCAATCGACATCGCTGGCTTCGTCGCCGACCTCAAAGACCATGCCATCGAACATGGCTTTCACGTCCACGACGAGCGCCATTTCATGGAGACCTATTCATTGCGACAGTCCTGGGAAGTGGACGTGCATCCCGAGGACGCTTGTGGCGGGCCGCTCGATCTTCACCTGAGCCTCGATGTGGATCCCCGGATCGTTTTGTCTCTCCAGGACCGGCTCGACGAGATGGACGATGAGTGGGAAGAGCCCGAGGATCTCTATCGCCTCGATCTCTACTTCAACTGGCAACTTCCCAGTCTCCTGTCGCCTCCCGACCTCCTGGTCGTGAGCACTGATCTGGCCGGGCTCGGCGGTGTCGAGTTGCCGATCACGGTCTCGTCCAACGAGTCGATCGCGGCGGTCACCGACCCTTCGGTCCGAAACCTGCAGGTGGTGGGAAAGTGCCAGGTTTCCCTGGTCGACGTGTTGATGGCGCGCGAGCAGTTGTGCGAGGAGCTTGATCGGGCGAAGGCGGTGTCGGAATACCTGCTCGAACGGGTCAGCGGCTGGCTCGAAAGCCCCAACTAGCCCTCTCTTCATTCTTGCGTATTTTTGACCGCATATATGTGGTCAAAAATACGCAAGAACAGTTTCCCGGTCCTAGCGGCGGGGGCTGGTGGTCTTACCCACCACCAGCTCCGGCGTGAAGAGATGGATTCCACCGGTGAGTCGCCCGCGCATCTGATCGATCAGGAGCTCGGAGACCATCCCGGCCATGCGACTGAGCGGTTGGCGGATGGTCGTCAAGGGAGGGTTGGTGTGAGCGGTGATCGGCGTTCCATCGAAGCCGACGACTGATATATCCTTCGGCACCGACTTTCCCCAAGAGCGGATCCCTGCGACGGCGCCGAGGGCCATCATGTCGCCGCCTGCGACGACTGCGCTCGCTCCCGCCTCGAGCAACTTGGCGACTCCCGCCCTACCCCCTTCGATACTGAAGATGCTCTCGGAGATCAAAGCCGGGTCGGCTTCAATTCCCCGCTCGGCGAGTCCCTGTTCCCACCCGCTGATCATCAGCTCGGCGCTCCAGTAGCGGCGAGGACCGACCAGGCAGCCGATCCGTTTGTGACCGAGGTCGGTGAGGTGGGCGACGGCGATCGAACCCGCCGCCGTCAGGTCAACGCTGACCGCCGGCAACGGGCACTCGGGACCGAGGCCATTGAGCAGGACCACTGGAAGGCCTTTGTTTCGCAGGACCTCGTAGGGAGTGAAGTCCAACGCGATCTGGGAGTAGCGCCCATTGACCACGACCACCCCGGCGGCGGCGGTGTCGAGAAAGTGGTCGAGATAGTCCTGTTCGTTGACCGTCTCGGAGGTGGCCGAGCAGACCATCGACAGCAGGCCATGACGGGCAAGTCTCGACTCGACTGCCTCGGCCAGGTGCGGGAAGATCGGGTTGTCGAGTTCGGGGGTGATGATCCCCACCACCCCGGAACCGTTGCGGGTAGGAAGCTCCTGGTACCCGAGTTCGGCCGCCGCTTCGAGAATCTGGCGCCGAGTCCCGGGCGCAACGCCCTGGCGGCCGTTGAGCACGCGGCTCACCGTCGCCAGGGAGACGCCGGTCATAACCGCCAGTTCCGCCAGTTTGGGCCGCATGGCTGGGAAGCGTATCGCGAACTTTGCGAGAGTCACCGCTCAATTTGCGCAAACTTGTTGCAAAGACAGGCTCTGACTGTTTAGATAC
>JBOGEW010000398.1:0-2557 GCA_050742075.1 Acidimicrobiia bacterium | reverse complement strand
GGCCAGGAGACCGATGCCGCGCGCGCCTGGCCGATGGTTCGACCAAACATTGCTCCGAAGGGCCCTCGTAGCGGCTCCGAGTCCGCCAGTCCGCCCGCGCTGCGCGCCAGGGCGGAAAAGAGACGGGGTACCCCGCAGCCATTCGACTCCGAGTAAGTGGCTTCGACGTCTCCGCCGCCATCTGCTCGCGCAGGTAGTGGGAGCATCGTGAAGAGAAGGACAGCTCCCACGATCAGCCGTCCCCGGCTTGAACTCCCCCGGGAGCCATGGACGCCCAAAGGCTTGGGTGCCATTCGATCACCCTAGCCTGCCCCAGGTGGCGGCCAAGGCCAAGAGGTTCAATCAACGCCTGCAACCCTTCGGGTCGACCATCTTTTCGGAGATCACCCATCGAGCCGTGACCGCCGGGGCGATCAATCTCGGACAGGGCTTTCCGAACTTCGATGGGCCGGCCTTCGTCAAGGAGGCAGCCATCGAAGCGATTCGTCGAGGAATGGGCCAGTACGCCCCGAGCAACGGATTGCCGGCTCTGGTGAATGCCATCGCCGATCGGTATCGCCCCACCCTGGGAGAGATCGAGCCCTCTCGAAACATCACGGTCACGTCCGGGTGCACCGAAGCCCTGGCCGCGACCTTTCTCGGGCTTCTCCAACCTGGGGACTCGGTGATCCTGATAGAGCCGACCTACGACGCTTATCCGGCCGACTTGGCTCTCGCCGGAGCCCATCCGCAGTTCCTGACCTTGCAACCGCCAGACTTTCGGCTCGATCCCGAAAAGCTCGAGTCCCTAATTACAGAAAAGACTCGAGCGATAGTGGTCAACACCCCTCACAATCCGAGTGGCCGGGTCTTCGACTTCGATGAACTCGAGGCCATTGCCGATCTCTGTCGACGACACGACCTGATTGCAATCACCGACGAGGTATATGAGCACATGGTCTACGAGGGGACACACATCTCGCTGGCGTCCTTGGATGGAATGTGGGAACGGACGATCACTTTGTCCTCTTTTGGCAAGACCTTCTCTTTGACCGGTTGGAAGGTGGGCTGGGCGGTGGCTCCTGAGGATTTGACCAGCGCCGTGCGGTCGGCACACCAGTTCCTTACGTTCGCCACTGCTACGCCCCTTCAATACGCAGCGTCGGTCGCTCTCGGGGCGCCGCCTTCATATTTCGGAGAGCTGAGGGACTCCTATCGGTCGAGAAGGGATCTGCTCGCCGCCGGGCTGGATCAACTCGGATTCGAGGTCTTTATGCCGCAGGGCACCTATTTCCTAATGGCGGACCATTCCCGATTCGGCGATCGCGATGACGTTGCCTTCGCCCACCGTCTCATCGACGAGGTGGGAGTCGCCGCCATCCCCCCCAGCGCCTTCTACCACGACCCACGGGATGCCCATCGCCTGGTTCGATTCGCCTTTTGCAAAGACGAGGCGACCCTCGGTGAGGCTCTGAACCGACTCAGCAATCTCAGTCCGGTCTCCCTCTAGTCCTCGAGCATCTCTTCGAGGATCCGAAGTCCCTGTGCAAGCTGAGCGAGCTCGCGCTCGCTGCGACCTCGAAGTCGAGATGCCATCGCACGTACCCGATTGGCTCTCGCCTTGTTAACCACCCGTCGCCCGGCCGGGGTCAGGCGGACCACGACACTGCGCCCGTCGAGGGCATTGTCGAGCTTCTTCACCAGCCCTGCTTCTTCCAGGATCACCACCATGCGGGTGATCGCCGGCCGGCTCACCCCTAGCGCCTCGGCAAGTTCGCTTCCTGTCAGCTGACTCAGCTTCTGGCCTGCCCCTGCCTTCTCCAATGCGGCCAGCAATTCGATCCGCTCGACCGAGAGCCCGGTGTCTTCCTCGAGTGCTCGAAACTGCCGCGACCAACGGGTGAGGACAGCCTCGGCCCGAACCGAGGTGAGGTTGGTGGCAGTGCGCCGCAATGGAGAGGGGAGCGAGGGTGTGTCCACGATGCGTACGGTAAACATCACATCTTCGGCCAAGCCCTTGACGAATTTCCCGATCTTGCGATAGAGTGGCCCTCGTTCGCCGGAACCACCGGACCGTGCTTCCAGCACGGCCGGAATGATTAGATCCTCTGTTTGGGGTTTGCTTGCGCGTCTGCTAGCATTCCCATTCGCTGTCTCGGAAACCACCCCAAGGAGGATCCCCGTTGGCTTCGCGCGTGGCCGAACGCTTGTCCTTTGCCAAGATCCCGGAGGTTCTGCCTCTTCCCGATCTTCTGGCAGTCCAACACGAGTCTTTTCAATGGTTCATTGATGAGGGTTTGCGGGAGATCTTCGAAGAGATCTCCCCGATCGAGGATTTCACTGGTTCTCTTGCCCTCGAACTAACCGACCATCGCTTCGGCGAACCGCCCCACTCCATCGAGGAGTGCAAGGAGCGCGATCAGAACTACGCCAAGCCGCTCTTTGTGACCGCTCGCTTTATGAACCGCGGCACCGGCGAGATCAAGGAGCAGCAGGTCTTCCTCGGGGACTTCCCGATCATGACCGAGCACGGGGTTTTCATCATCAATGGCACGGAGCGGGTCGTGGTGTCCCAGCT
>JBOGEW010000397.1:0-12090 GCA_050742075.1 Acidimicrobiia bacterium | reverse complement strand
GGTAACCGCGGGAGGCCAGGTCAGCGGCACGGCTTGCACCCCGTGACCTGCCGACGGCGATCACTCGGTCGGTTCGCAGCTCTGGGCGACCTGTTCGATGATCTCGTGATACGCCAGATCCTGGTCGTTCCGGGCCCGAACGACAATTCTACGAAAGGCGGACTGTCGCTTGGGCTGATGAAAGGCGCGGGTCGCGGCAGTAGGGTACGAATGCACCGTTGATAGGGAGGACACGTGGACTCGAGCCACATTTCGTCGGATAACCACCTCCACCCCTTGGAGCCGTTGAGCGCGGAGGAAATCACCTTCGCCGTCGAGCTCCTACGCAAGGAACGCGACCTAGGCGACCAACATCGATTCGTATCGGTCATGCTCCAGGAGCCGCCCAAGCAAGAAGTGCTGGACTTCGGCTCGAATGGATCCCCAGCCCGTGAGGCGTTCGCCATCGTGCTCGATCGGTCGGAGGGCGCGACCTATGAGGCTCTGGTCTCCCTTTCAGACGCGAAGGTGGAGCGCTGGGAACACATTCCCGGCGTCCAACCGCCGGTCATACTTGAGGAGTTTTTCGAGTGCGAAGAGACGGTGAAGAACAGCCCCGAGGTCCAGGAAGCCCTGCGCAAGCGAGGTGTCAACGACTTCAGCGGAGTGATGGTGGACCCGTGGTCGGCCGGCAATTACGGGGACGAAGTTGGCGGGCGGCTCGCCCGAGCGCTCGTCTGGGTCAAAGTCGGGGATGAGCACGACAACGGCTATGCCCACCCGGTCGAAAACCTCATCGTCTATGTCGACTTGAACCAGAACAAAGTCGTCAAGATCGAAGACCACGGGATCATCCCGATTCCCGAGGAGTCGGGTCGGTACTACCCCGAGGACATCGGCGAGATGCGCTCCGATATCAAATCCGTCGAGATCGTCCAGCCTGATGGGCCGAGCTTCGAGATCGAAGGCCACGAGGTCCGTTGGCAAAAGTGGCGCTTCCGAATCGGTTTCACTCCCCGTGAGGGGCTGGTCCTCCACACCGTCGGGTACCAAGATAATCGCGGGCTCCGCCAGATTCTCTATCGCGCGTCCCTCTCCGAGATGGTCGTCCCTTACGGCGATACCGCCCCGACCCACAGCCGAAAGAACGCCTTCGACGCCGGCGAGTACAACATCGGCACTCTCACCAACTCGCTCGAGCTGGGTTGTGACTGTCTCGGTGCGATCCGGTATTTCGACGCGGTGTTCGCGAACGGGACTGGTGAGCCATACACGATCCGGAACGCCGTTTGTTTGCACGAAGAGGACTACGGCATTCTCTGGAAACACACCGATTTCCGAACCGAACGGGTCGAGGTGCGACGCTCGCGCCGGCTGGTGATTTCGTCGATTGCGACGGTCGGCAATTACGAGTATGGCTTCTTCTGGTACCTGTATCAGGACGGCAAGATCGGATTCGAGGTGAAGCTCACCGGCATCCTGACCACGGGCGTGATGGCTCCTTCAGAGAAGTCCAAGTACGGTCAGCTGCTGAATCCGGAAGGGCTGTACGCGCCCGTTCACCAGCACTTCTTCAACATGCGCCTCGACTTCGACCTCGATGGTCAGACCAACTCGATCTACGAGGTGCACACGGAAGCAGGCGCCCCTGACGATGACAATCGGTTGAGCAACGCCTTCTACGCCCAGGCCTCGCTTCTCCGGACCGAGCTCGAAGCGCAACAAATGGTCGATCCTCTGTCAGCTCGGTACTGGAAGGTAGTGAATCCTTCCTCGACCAACCGGGTGGGCGAGCCAGTCGGCTACAAGTTGGTCCCGCACGAGAACGTGCGGAGCTTCGCGGGGCCCGAGGCCAGCGTCACCAAGCGAGCTCATTTCATCACAAAGAGCCTGTGGGTGACGCCCTATGAGCAGAGCGAACTCCACGCTGCGGGCGATTATCCGAATCAGCACGCCGGCGGCGACGGTCTAGCCAGGTGGACGAGCCAGGACCGCTCAATCGAGAACACCGACCTGGTGGTCTGGTACACCTTTGGCGCTCACCACATCCCCCGGCTGGAGGACTGGCCGGTAATGCCCGTGCAGTACTACGGGTTCATGATCGAACCGATCGGCTTCTTTGATCGTAGCCCCGCCCTCGATGTCCCGGCACCTTCAATGGAGCATTGCGAGCATCACTCCTAAGTGAGTGAAGTCAGGAGTCAGAGGTCTGCGAGGTGGAGCAGCAGGGCGAGCTGAGCATCGGCCTCCGGCGGTTTGATGGGCACCGTGTAGGGGGGCAAGGGAGGAAGGTACATCGCAGTGATGGTTCCGGGTAGAGGAGTTATGTCTACCAGGCGGCCTTCCGGTGAGTCTTGGACTCGAATGCTTTTCAGCTCGGCTCGCTTCGCGAGATCTCGGGTGCGGGCATTGCCCAGTCGGCTGGCAATTGCTTCGCTAGCTGGACCGGTCCCACGAAACCTCTCCTGGTCGAACCGATAATGAAGATCGACCAGCGGAGAGGTCGGAGGCATGCCGCGCCTGCCTAACCAATGAGTATCTATGAGAGCACCGAACATCCGGAAGACGCCGCCAAAACCGGCCTCGATGGTCAGGTCGGGACGGGCCCGCACCCGGGCAAACCGAAACTCCGACCGGTCAACCTCGACTCCCTGTGGCCCATACTCTCGTACCAAAGCAGCGGTCGGTACCTCCAACAACCGCTCCCGCCGCGACCGATACAGGAGTTGAACACGGCCCCTCAACCCAACCGGAACGGACGAGAGGCGGTTCAAATCTCTTGGCGCACTTCCTCCTCTAGGCGGGATACCACTCCCGAGGATCTTTCCAGCGCGATCCCGATTGCGGCCACCACGGCCGACGCAAGCAGCATCCAAAGAGCGCGTCCTCCGAAGAAGGCATGTCCGGTCGGGCCCCCGTCCTCAATCGGATCCTTGAAGGCGGCCCACCACAAATAAGCGGTAACAACGAAGCCAGCCAGCGGCACCCAAAGCGGAAGCTTGAAGGGCCGGGCGACGTCGGGGTTGTTAACCCGGCTCACGATCACCAACACGTGATAGATGATGTAGAGGATCAGCCACGTGTAGGCGGCCGTAAAGATCAACTCCACGACACCGCCGAATCGAATGGCAGCCACCGTGTAGAGAAGCGCCGTGAAGATGGTCGCAACCCAGGGGGTTCGGTACCGAGCATGCACAGAGCCGAACCATTTGCTCACCGGCCCTAGAAAGTGGCCGTTTCGGGACATGCCGTACAGAATCCGCGGCATCGCCGCGTAGGCGATGGTCATGGACGAATAAGTTGCCAGTATTGATGCGACTGCCATCAGTATCCGACCCAAACCACCGAACATCGATTCCCCGACGGTGAGTTGAGGAGCATTGGGATCTACCTTGTCGATCCAGGCCGGATCGAGACCGCTAACCCCAATTCCCATCAGAAGTGATGTGAAGAGAATCGCAACCAGACCCCAAACGATGCCGCGGGGAATCGACCGGGCGGGATCACGGGTCTCTTCGGCCAGCGGAGCGACAAACTCGATCCCGACAAAGCTCCAAAAGGCAAATGCTCCGGCCAGGGCGATGATCCCGGCAAAAGACAAGTCGCCCGCAGCCAGATTCGACCAGGACCAACTGCCGACGTTGTTCAGGCCGGCAAAGCCGAACAACCCAAACAGCCATCGGATCAGCACCATCACGATCACCGTCCAAAGCTCCACCTTCGCCAAGAGAGAAACTCCGAACAGGTTGGGAAGGACGGCCAGCAGTCCGAGGACGATGACCCACAGCGTGATCGATCCGGCATTGAAGAGGCCCTGGGCACCAGATGCCCCTGCCACGGTTTCACCCCCCCCGGCAAACATGAACATGATGAAAAAAAGCGCACCGAGGAAGACGCCAATGAATGCCTTCACCTTGGCGCTCCCCGGAACAGTCGCGGCCCCAAAATCGTAGAGGGCACCAGCCTTCGGGTAGGTCGTGGCGAGCTCCGAGGCCGATAGGCCCAGCAGCAGGTTGACGAAGAACATGGCCACGAGGGCCACCGCAAACGCGCTGCCGGCGCTGAACCAGCCCAGGAAGTCAGAGACCAAAGTGCTCGCGGCCACCACGAGGCCCACCCCGGCGAAGAAAATGTCACGAGTGGTCAAGACCTTGACAAGGCCCTGGTCGCTCATAGTCATGCTTTCCTCCTCTTCAAGCTGACGGCGTGAGCGGCGATTCGGGGTGACAGTAGCAATCGTCCGAGACCGACCGCGATTCTCGCCGTGACGCCCGCAATTGAGATTTGGCCCAATACGCGTTCTACGAAATTTGGCGGCTGGCCAACGCATGCGTTAGCTGCCCGACAGCGCGATTCACATCGACACAGGATGAGCTTGTTCCCATTCGCAGGCAGCGAACTGGTACCGGATCTTGAAGCCCAATTCCTCGACAAGTAGCTGAGACATCCCCCGACCTTTTAATGACGGCAAAACTGCGGCCTGCTGATGATGCACACGCCGTCTGACAGGTTTGAGGAGGTCGCCGCGGCTAACCCACGGTGAGTCTGCCCACCATTCCCTGTGAGGCATGGTCCTCGATCGTGCACCAGATGACGTATTCGCCCGCTCAAGGCCCATCACCGTGAATGAAGCCGAGTCGCGGGCTCGAACGGCGCTGCTCACCACCATCAACTCCATACGGCTGCGTTCAATCGCCAGGGTATGCCTCCCGAAATTCGGGTCCGGGTCTTCTGGCACTACCAGCCCATCTCTCGTCTCGGCGAAAGCCGGTGAATGGCAGCGAGGAGTCACATCGTCCCGATCACGGTGCTCGCCTTCCTCATAGCTGTCAGCCCGCCGCCCCGGGCTCGGCCCCAAAGCCCGGCTCGTTGCGCTCGTGCCCCCGAAGGGCCCGACGTGGGCACCATTCCTGCATCAGAAGGTGCGTCATCATCTGGCGGCACTAGTCGGGGGTCCAATCCCGCACAGAGTCGCCCCCTAGCCGATCAACGGCAGCCGCGGATCCGAGTGCTGCGTTCTCCCTGAGGCGGCTCGCACCCATGCCAGGTCATCGCCCAGGTCGGCGGGACGTCCGGAGACCGTGCGACGCGCCAACAGCTCATCGAGGATGGCTGCCGTGGCCTTCACTCCTGCCGGGGTTGCCATCGGATCCCGACCGAGAGCGTCGGTGAGATCCATCCCATGGACCACGGCCTCCACGATCCGGCTGGGAACGAACTCGCCGAGTTCCATCAAGGCGTAGTAGCCGCTCCCGATCGTGCCTGGACGGTTGGCCCGTGACTCCTCGATCGTCCTGGAGAAGGTCTCGTGCAAGACCCCAGGCATGTCGGCCGGTGTCTTCCCCTCGACCATGGTGTAGGCGTAGTCGTAAACGACAGGAGCCACCTCAGACCGGGGAAAGATGAAGAAGCTGATCCGGTCTCTTCCAGGTTGACCTTCCTGGGCGCTGTCGATCAACATGCGAGTGAGCCCGATCGAAATGTCGAAGTGGCCCGCGAGCTCGAATACCGTCCATGGCGGTTGGCTGGAGTCAAGGGGTACCAGCTTGGTGGGCATCGCCCACTCCTCAGGTGAGAGCCCAGCGAAGGTCGACTCGACCAACTGCAACTCGGCCTCGAGGATGTCAATCGCCTCGTCGTATGAACCCACCGCCGCCTCCTCTGGGGTTGCAGGAGATGGTATAGGCAGTGGTCGATCGGGGGCGCCCGGAGCCCGGATTGTCGGGACCATCGACTCTGGTGGCTGGCCCTCGAGGTTAGGCCCGCACAGCACAAGAGCCGGTGCTTGCGCACCGGCTCTGACCTGCATTCGTTCGCGGGTCTACGCGAAGCTCGGCGTCCGCTCGCGCACCGAGCTCGCGAAGCGATTCGCGGGGGATACCGAGCCGAAACTGTAGGGATTTCTCCACTAGGCGCCTAGCGCCCGGTTTCGTAGCGTCGGCGCCGTGACGACGTTCCTCGTCGAGGCCTATCGAGGAGTCGACGATGGAGCTGGCCCGCTATGTGGTCGAGGCGGTGGTTCGGGAGGGCCGAAGCTACCGGGAGGTGGCTGCGGCCCATGGTGTCTCCAAGAGCTGGGTGGCCAAGCTGGTCGCCCGCTACCGCGAGGGCGGCTATGAGGAGATCAAGCCTCGATCCCGGGCACCTCGACAGATCCCCCACCGGATCAGCGCGGAGGCAGAGGAGCGGATCATTGAGTGGCGAAAGCAGCTCACCGACACTGGCTTGGACGCGGTGGCGGGATTTGAACCCGCGACCTTCGGGTTATGACTCATAGCTCATCTGACGGCTGTAGTCCGCTCCGATCGTCGGGGGCAGCCGAGGAACGGCGGCTCTGAGGCGACCCCGGGTGGGGGCAGCATGACGGCTCGATTGGGGTCGCTCCAGCGAATGACCGTCACGCGGGCATGGGATCGATGGTGCGAGGCAAAACGTAGGGATCGACCGGGCAGATGCCAGGCGTATCCACTTCGATCACGCGCGCGGCTATATCGCCGTAGGCGGAGCGCCAGGCCAGGGCACCTTTGGCGGTGATGATCGAAGCAGTGCCGGGGTCGATGCCGACCGAGGTGAGGTGCTCGCGGTGAAAGGGAGGCGTGGGTCGCTCCATCACCTGCAGTGTCACCCCGTCGACCTGCAGTACGGCGGTGAGGCCCATAGAGAAGGAACGCCCGGTTTGCCAAGTGCCCGCGGTCCGATAGTTGCCGTCAGACAACTCAACAACTTTGGCGCGGATAGAGACCGGATCACCGTGGAGGCGATCGGTCTTGGCACCGACTTTTGTTTGGAAGGTTTCTCCCCTACCGAGGGCGTGAGCCGCCTTGGCCGCCTCGGCGTCGACCAGGCTGACCACCGCACCCTCGGCACCTTGGGCCAATAGCTCATGCAGAAGGGCGGTGCCGTCCCCGGGTGAGCCGCCGCCGATGTTGTCGGCCACATCAGCCAGGATCACCGGCCGCTCCGTCGAAACGATTGCTTCGGCCACCGCTCCTGCTGAACCCGGCCTCTCCACCGACCAATCCGCCGCTTCAACGGCCGAGGCCAGCTCCAGGCCCACCTGGCCGGCTAGATCCGCCGCGCCTTCTTCGAATACGATCACCACGCTGAAGCCGGCCCGGGCCACGTCGCTATAGGGAAAACCGGGTAAGAGAGAAATCCTCCGAATCCCGTCCTTGGCCTGAAGATCGGAGGCATATCCCTTGAGAGAGGCCATCGGTGTCGAATCGGTTCCCTGTTTCAACGGGGAGATCAGCAGAGGAACCTTTCGTACGGTGCAGTGCAATCGCGCACCACCGAGGATCGAGGCGAGCAATTCGGCCGCCTCCCTACCTCTATCTTTCATGTCGACGTGGGGATAGGTGTCGTATCCGACGAGGGCATCGCAACGCGAGACGAAATCCGGAGATGGATTGGCGTGCAGATCATGCACCGCCACCAAGGGCTTACTGCCCACCACGTCGCGGATCAGATCGGCGGCCGCCAGCTCAACATCGTCGCATCCGTCGGCGACCATTGCCCCGTGGAGGTCGAGCAGAACCGCGTCTAGAAGCGGTGCACCCATCACCGCGTTGCGCAACCTCTGCAGTAGTTCCTCGAGGGTGGCAGCGGTGACCCGACCGGCAGGCCAGGCGCCTGCGGTGGCGAGCGGCACGTAATCGAATCCCCCAACCTCGAGCATCCCTCCGATGACGCTGCCCGTTCCCTGATGGGCTTCGAGGATGCCTTCTCCGTCAAGGAGTTCGAAAGCAGCGAAGTCGGCAAGCTCGGTCGGCTTCGATGAATAGGTGTTGGTCTCGTGCCAGAGGCCCGCGATCCCGACCCGGGTCATAGCGCCGAGAGGGCGGCCTCGACTCGATCCAGGGTGACGTCGATCTCGTGCTTGCCGTGCGCCGCGGAGAGATACCAGATGCCCCGCCCGGCGACCCAAACGCCGTTCTCAGTGAGAAGAGTCACCAGCTTGCGGTAGCGCACTTGATCCAGCCGGATCAGATCACGGTGATCCCACACTTCGATGTCCTCACCAAAGGAAGCGTGGAACGCCATCGGCCAACCCTGTAGTCGCAAGGGGAGTCCTCGGCGCTGACACAACTCCTCCAGACCCTTGATGAGGCGGGTGCCGATCTCCTCCATCTGGGGATAAGGAGGAGACTCCTTCAGTAGGCGCAGTGTTGCCGCCACCGCCGCCATACCCATCACGTTGGCGTTGAACGTGCCAGCATGAACTACCTCGCCGGTGCCGAAGCGTTCCATAAGGTTCGCCTGGCCGGCGAGAGCACCCACCGGCCAGCTGCCGGCCATGGCCTTCCCATAGGTGGCCAGATCGGGCTTCACCCCATAAAGCTCAACAGCCCCACCGGAGGCAAGCCGGAACCCGGTGATGATCTCGTCGAAAATGAGGATGGTGCCGTGCTGGTCACAAAGCTCGCGAACGCCGGATAGGTAGCCCGGGCGGGGGGCAATGGCCCCCGCGTTCAACATAACGGGCTCCATGATGACCGCGGCGATGTCTCCGTCACTAAGCGCTTTCTCCACGAGGTCGAGGTCGTTCCAGGCGAGGACAACGGTGTGAGCCAGCGCGTCAGCGGGCTGGCCGGCGCTAGCCACGCCGTAGTCGTCTCCCTCGGGCGCGACCAAGACGTTGTCCATCCACCCGTGATAGTGACCGCCGAATCGAATGAAACGGGTACGGCCCGTGGCTGCTCTCGCCAGGCGAATGGCTGCCTGAACCATCTCCGTGCCCGACGCTCCAAAGCGGACCATGTCCGGCCAATCGAGGATCGCGCATAGGAGCTCGGCCGCCTCTACTTCGTACGGGTTCTGTGCGCCAAAGACCATTCCATTGCGCGACGCTTCTTCGACGGCCGCCACCACCGGCGGAGGGGCGTGACCGAGAAATGCCGGTCCCTGGCCCAAGAGATAGTCGACATAGTCGTTCCCGTCCACATCCCACAGCCAGGCACCCTCGGCCCTGGCGAAGAAGATCCGGGGACCGTCAAGGCGCACGTTGGAGTTCACCCCACCAGGTATCCGAGCACTGGCTCTCGTCGCCAGCTCAGCCGAATGCCGTCGTTCCCTGGTCATCGCGCCCGATCCTCGACGTCGAGGGTGATCAGCTTGATCTGTGTCATTTCCTCGAGCGTGTAACGGCCGCCGATCCGCCCGATTCCGCTCTGCTTGCCGCTGAACCCGCCAAAGGGCGTGTGTGGCTGCCAGTACGCCGACGTCTCGTTGATGTTCACGACCCCCGTTTCCAGTCTCTCGGCGACGCGGATCGCTCTCGCCATATCCGACGTGAACACCGATCCAACCAACCCCAGAGGCGACGCGTTGGCCAACCGCAGGGCTTCCTCCTCGTCGGAGAAGACTCCCACCGGTGCCACCGGGCCGAAGCTTTCCTCGCGGTGGAAGCCCATGTCTGAGGTGACACCTTCTATCACGGTTGCCTGGTAATAGAGACGAGTGGGATGACCCTCTTCGCGGGCGCCACCAAGGACGACCCTGGCACCCTTCTCTAACGCATCGGACAGATGCTGGTCCATCTTGGCTGCGGTGGGCTCGTTGGTGAGGGGGCCCATGGTCGTATTCTCTTCAAGCGGGTTACCGAGACGGACTTGCTTCGCCTCCCCGACCAGACCCCCGATCAATTCGTCGGCGACCGAGACGTGGGCCAGGATCCGTTCCGTCGAGTCACAAATCTGACCCGAGTTCTCGAAGGATCCGAAGGCGGTTCGTTTGACTGCGTGCTTGATGTCGGCATCCTCGAAGATGATGGTTGGACCGTTGCCCCCGAGTTCGAGCAGCATCGGCTTGCCGGCAGCGCGCTGGGCGACGAACTGACCCGTCCTGGTGCTGCCGGTGAGCCCGATGGCGACCACCCCCGGATGACCAACCATCTCGTCTCCCACCACGGCGGGCTCGCCCAGAATCAGATTGAGCGTTCCATCTGGAACGCCGGCGTCGAGAAAGCAACGGAGCAAGTGCCACGACGACATCGGCGTCCACTCCGACGGTTTCCACACCATTGCATTGCCGGTGGCCAGGCCTGCCGACAGGTATTCACTGGGAATTGCGACCGGATAGTTCCAGGGGGTAAGTATCCCGTAGACGCCTCGAGGCTGGCGGATGGTCATGATCCTTTTCGCTTTGTCCGAAGATGGGATTACCGCAGTTTCCATCCTGCGGATACCTTCCGCCGCGTCACGGAACATTTCGGCGGCGACATCGACCTCGGGCATGGCTGAAGCCGCAAGCGGCTTTCCCTGCTCCATGCTGATGCTGCGGGCAATCTCCTCTCGGCGCTCGAAGAGGAGGTCGGCGACGCGATGGGCCATGGCGGCTCTCTCGAAAGGTGTCATCACCGCCAACCGGCGGTGCGCCTCCCAGGCCGCCTTCACCGCCCGATCAACGTCCTTGCGGGTGCCCTGACCGGCTTCGGCGATGACCTCGCCAGTGGCCGGGCTGGTGATGGTCAGCGGCTTCATCTCGCCATCGACCCAGTCGCTGCCGATTCGCAACGGAACCTGCTGAACGGTGGTCATCACGCACCATCCTTCGGCAGTTCCCGCTGCGAGAACCGTCGGGCAAACGCCAGCGCCCGCTCGTAGATCACTTCCATCAGATCCTTACCCATCTCGGCACTCGCCAACGAAGGATCTCCCAAGGCTCCGTCGTCGGTCCACTCCTCCATCCACACGGCCTGATCGACCAGGTTGCGAGGTGGGTCGGTAAGGGGATCGGCCGACCGGCGCTGCCCCGGCCGGCTGATCAGGTCGAGTCGGACCCGATCAGGAATCAAGTCCATGGCCACTGAAGTCTCGATCTCACAAGCGTGTCCATACTGGGGACTCTGCGTTCGGGCAGCGATCTCGGGAGCGGCCAGAACCGCCCACATGATGGCGGCCACCAAAGAACGGTGATCGCGGCGGGCGTTCCTGCTCGCCAGGCGGAGGGCATCGATGTTCCCGCCGTGACCGTTGATCACCAGCACCCGGCGAAGGTCCCAGGACGCCAGACTCTCGACCAGATCGTGGAATAGGGCTACCAGGGTGTTGGGACGGAGGGTCATCGTCCCCGGAAATGCCATGTGATGCTCGGAGAGCCCATAGGTCACCGGCGGACATAGGACCGCATCGTGGCCGAGGTCGGACTGGAGACGATCCGCCAGCGCCTGGGCCACTGCCATGTCGGTGTCCAGGGACAGATGCGGTCCGTGCTGCTCCAGACTCCCCACCGGTACCAGCGCCAGCTTGGCTTTATCAATGGCCTGCTCGGCCTCTTTCCAGGTGAGCCGGGCGAGCTCAGGCACTGTCTCGCCTCGAGTCCCGGGAGATCTCCCACGCCGCCTCCGCCAGGGCCTCGGCTACCAAACCTACGTCTTCCATCGTAAGCCTGGATGCAGGAGCCGAGATGCTGATCGCCGCCGGCAACCCAATAGCGTGCAGGCCAGTAGCGATACAACGACCGTCCTCTTCGTTCTCGCGATCGTCGAGGGCGAATCCGCGATCTCTAACTTGCTCGAGTTCCTTGATATAGAGCTCTGGATCGGTGATCGTACGCGGGGTCAGCTGTGGCATCCCCTCGCTTGCCAATATGGCCTCGACCACGGTGGAGGGCAGGGCCGCCGCGATCGCCTTACCTAATGCGGTGGAATGGATTGGGTGCCGGTCGCCCCGTCGAGCGGCAAGTCGCATGCTCTTGGGACTCTCCAAAATCTCGATATAGGAGATGCGATCCCCGTCGAGGACTCCGAGGTTGACAGTTTCCCCGAATCGATTGCGAAGTCGAATCATCATCGGGAGGGCGCGGGCGGCCAGCAGTTCGAGTTGGCGGCCTCGGGTGGGGAAAAGCGCCCGACCCAACCGGTAGCTACCCGTCTCCGGATCTTTCTCCACGTAGTTGCGGCTCTCGAGCGTGGTCAGATAGCGGAAGGCCGAACTCTTCGGCAGCTCGGTGACTTTGGCTAACTCTGCCAGCGAGACGCCGCCGGGGCTGGCGGTGAGGACATCGAAGACATCCATCACTCGCAGCACGGCACGGACGAAGTAAGAACTCTCGGTGGCCGGTTCCTGTCTCACCAGATGAAATATGCGTACCAGAGGCCAAAATAACTTG
>JBOGEW010000396.1:0-4308 GCA_050742075.1 Acidimicrobiia bacterium | reverse complement strand
AGACCGATCAAGAGCACCGCCGGTCGGAGGATGATCTCCCGATCGAGCAAGGTGCGGTGATCCAATAGGTCGAGTGAGCCGGTGCCGGCGAATACCAACGCCACGCCATAGACGAATATCGCCGAGGCGAACGACCCCAGCAGGAAGTACTTGATGGCCGCCTCCTCCGACCTCGACTCGTGTCGGGAGAAGCCGGCCAGTACGTAGAGGCTGATGGAACCGATCTCGAGGCCCAGGAACATCATCACCAGCTGCGGGGTCGAGGCCAGAAGGATGAACCCGGAGGTCGAGAGCAGAAGCAAGGCCAGGCCCTCGGCGGCTCGTCGCCCCAGGCTCTCGAAGAACTTGGCTCCGGCCCCCACCCCCAAGGCAGCGACGGTGATCAACAACAAAGTTGCGAAGATCGCATAGCGATCGATCACCACCATCCCCCCGAAAGGCAGCAGGCTCCCGGTAGCTTCGCCGGCCTCAAATCGTCGAAGCCACCACCCCTGGATCCCGGCTCCCAGGGCGGCCAAGAGGAGGAGGCCCACCGCCAGCAGGTTGAGCCGGCTTGGGTGGGGCTTCCACTGGACATCGACCAGCAAAACCAACGCTGCCCCGAGCCCGAGGATGAGCAAGGGGAGGATGGCGAGCCAGTTGATCTCGGGAGGCGGGATCACTCACCCTCCCCCACCATCAGCACCTGATCCAACCGGCCGGGAGCCGGGACGACATAGTCGGTGGTGGCTTCGATTCGGTCGAGGACCGCCTCCGCCGACGGCTGAACCCGATCCAGCAACACCTTGGGGTAGAGACCGATGACAAGCATGAGGATGACCAAGGGGGCCAGCAGCATCTTCTCGCGGAGATTGAGGTCGAGCAGTTTTTGGTTCTCCGCCTTGTCCGGGACGCCAGTGAAAGCTCGCTCATAAGCCCACAACAGATAGATGGCGGCGAGCACCACACCGGCGGCGGCGATGATGGTGTGGACGGGAAGAGTGGGGAACGAACCGATGAGAACCATGAACTCGCCAACGAAACCGTTGAGGCCGGGAAGCCCGATCGAGGCGAAGGCGGTGAACAAGAACACTGCCCCGTAAGCAGGCATCACCTTCGCCAGTCCGCCGAAATCGGCGATCTGCTTGGTGTGACGACGGTCATAGATCATCCCCACCAGGAGAAACAGCGCACCAGTGGTGATGCCATGGTTGAGGTTCTGCACCACCCCGCCCGCCAGCCCACCCGAGGTGAGGGCGAAAGTGCCGAGGACGATGAATCCGAGGTGGGACACCGAGGAGTAGGCGACCAGTTTCTTCAGGTCAGGCTGCACGATCGCCACCACCGCCCCGTAGATGATGCCGATCACCGCTAGAGCGGCCATGATGGGAACGAAGTCGACCGAGGCCTGTGGAAAGAGGCCGAGGTTGAAGCGAACGAGGCCATAGGTTCCGAGTTTCAATAGCACCGCCGCCAGCAGTACTGACCCGGCCGTCGGCGCTTCGACGTGGGCGTCGGGAAGCCAGGTATGCAACGGAAACATCGGCACCTTGATCGCAAAGGCGAGCGCAAAGGCGGCAAAGAGCCAGCGACTGGTGGATTGATCGATGGTGAGGTTGAGAAGGTCGGTGTAGGCGAAGGACGGAGCACCGCCCTCCCGGCCGGACATCACCGCCAAAGCGATGATCGCAGCCAGCATCAGCGCCGAGCCAAATGCGGTGTAGAGAAAAAACTTCACCGCGGCGTAGACCCGCCGCTCTCCGCCCCAGATGCCGATGATGAAGTACATCGGGATCAAGATCGCCTCGAAAAAAACGAAGAAGAGCAAAAGGTCGAGGGCGAGAAAGACGCCGATCAAACCCGCCTCGAGGAGCAGCGTGTACATCACGAACTCCTTAAGCCGGTGACTGATGGCGACCGACGCCGCCAAAGAGATCGGCACCAGGAGAGCGGTGAGTGCCACCATGGGAAGAGAGATGCCGTCGACCCCGAGATACCAGGAGAACCCCCAGGGCGCATAAAGCAGGGAGCGCTCGACGAGTTGGAACCCGGGCTCACCAGCGGCGAATTCGGCGAAGAGAAAGCCAGCCAGGGCGAGCGGGGCCATGGAAAGGGTCACGCCGATGGGGAGGAAGACTTCGCTTCGGCGGCGGGGGATCATGGCGACGATCAACGCTGCGGCCGCCGGCATCACGATCAACGCGGTCAGCATGTCGAGATCACCCGCCGCGCCAAACCATCCAGGCGAGCACGGCCAGCGTCCCGGCGGCAAACACAACCCCGTAGCTCCGAACCAATCCCGGTTGCATTGCCCGCGCCCTGGTGGCCACCGCCCGCACCAAACGCCCCGCCCCGTTCACCGCTCCATCGATCACCGGCAGGTCGAATCGGAAGGCCGTTTCTTCCGCTAGCCGCAGTCCCGGCTTCACCACCGCGGCGCCATAGATATCGTCGACCCGGTAGCCGCTCCGCCACAAACCCCACAGCGGTCCGAAGGCGTCCTCAAAGCGACGCCACAGATCGGCCGGCCGGTTGTAAGCGAAGAAGGCCGCCGCCGCACCGGCGATGCCCGCTCCCACCGAAAGGCCGGCCAGGATCGCGAACATCCCCCATCCTTCCGGAGGATGGGCGAGATTCACTCCTTCGAATGCAGGCTCCAGGAAATGTTCGAGGGCAGTGCGGAACGGGGTGTTGAAGAAACCGCCGATCACCGATAGCCCTGCCAGCACCACCAGCGGCAACGTCATCACCCGCGGCGACTCATGCGGATGAACGTCGGGGTCCCACCGCGGCTCACCCATGAAGACCAAGACGAACTGCCTGGCCATATAGAAGGCGGTCAGCAAGGCGGTCACCAGTCCGACAATCCACAGCACCGAGAACCACCCGCCCCGGGCGAAGGCAACCCCGAGGATCTCGTCTTTCGACCAGAAGCCCGCCAGCGGTGGGATCCCGGCAATGGCGATCGTGCCAACGGCCATCGTCGCCGCGGTCACCGGCAGGTGCTTTCGCAGTCCTCCCATCTTGTCCATGTTCTGTTCGTCGGCCATGGCATGGATGACGGAGCCCGCTCCGAGAAAGAGGAGAGCCTTGAAGAAGGCGTGGGTCATGAGGTGGAACATCCCGGCCACATGTCCCGCCGCGCCGACGGCCAGAAACATGTAGCCGAGCTGGGAAATGGTCGAATAGGCCAGTACGCGCTTGATGTCCTTTTGGGCGAGGGCGATGGTCGCTGCCCAGAGAGCGGTGGCCGCTCCGACTGTCGCCACCACCGGTCCGGCGATGGGCGACAGCTCAAAGATTGATGCAGACCGGGCGATCACATAGACACCGGCAGTGACCATGGTCGCAGCGTGAATCAATGCCGAAACCGGCGTGGGCCCCTCCATCGCATCGGGGAGCCAGACATAGAGAGGAATCTGAGCGGACTTGCCCGCCGCCCCAACCAGGATGAGAAGCCCGATGGCCGTCGCCATCCCGGAGCTGAGCATCTCCGGCGCCCGCTCGAAAATGCCATCGAAGGACAGCGTGTGGAAGGCACCAAAGATCAACATCAGCGCGACCAGGAAGCCGAGGTCACCGATGCGGTTGACGATGAACGCCTTTTTGCCGGCGGCGGCCGCTACCGGTTTGGTGAACCAGAACGAAACCAGAAGATAGGAACAGAGACCGACCAGCTCCCAACCCATGAAGAGCATGGCGAAGTTCCCGGCCAGGACCAGCGTCAACATCGAAGCGACGAACAGATTGAGGTAGACGAAGAATCGGCTGAAGCGCGGGTCGCCGTGCATGTAGCCAACCGCGTAGAGATGGATCAAAGCCCCGACCCCGGTGATGATCAGGGTCATCAACACGGAGAGCGGATCCCAGTTGATCACGAGCGCGGCGCCGATCGCCGGCATCCAGTCCCAGATCATCACGACGGTCGCGGGGGCGCCGCCGGAGAAGAAGGGCAGCCCCGCTCCGAGTCCTAGCGCAAACGAGCCTGCCACCGACAGCGTGGCCAGGTAACCCGCCCTGGGCTCACCGATGCGACGGCCAAAAAAATGGAGGAATGTGGCCGATGCCAGCGGCACGGCGATGATCAGCCACAAGAGCGAGGTCAAGCGCTCAACCCGCCATCTCCGCCAGCTCGTCGACCGACGCGGACTCTCTGCGCCGGAAGATGGCGACGATGATCGCCAGTCCCACGACGACTTCAGCGGCTGCTACCACCAGCACGAAGAAGACTGCCATCTGGCCGTCGAGGCTGCCGAGCGCCCGGCCGGCGGCGACGAACGTGAGATTGACTGCGTTCAACATCAGCTCGATGCACATGAACATGACCAG
>JBOGEW010000395.1:0-10481 GCA_050742075.1 Acidimicrobiia bacterium | reverse complement strand
CAGCGGTCGGGGCTCGGC
Organism: Acidimicrobiia bacterium; assembly: GCA_050742075.1. Lineage (GTDB taxonomy): Bacteria > Actinomycetota > Acidimicrobiia > Spongiisociales > ZC4RG35 > JACCTH01. The sequence continues at coordinate 10,463 of JBOGEW010000395.1, read as the reverse complement.
AGCAGTCACCACCAGCATGTCGCCCATTCCCACCAATTTTTCGGCCCCAGCGCCGTCGATGATGACCCTGCTGTCGGTCTGGGAGGCCACCGAGAATGCGAGTCGCGATGGGATGTTGGCTTTGATCACGCCGGTGATCACGTCGACCGAAGGTCGCTGAGTTGCAATCACGAGGTGGATGCCAACCGCCCGGGCCATCTGGGCGATGCGAACAATCGCCTCCTCGACCTCGCGACCCGCGACCATCATGAGGTCGTTCAGTTCGTCGACAATCACGACCAGGTAGGGGAAGCGGTCAAATCCCTCTTCGGGCAGTTCTCCGGATTCGAGCTTTTGGCGATAGCCCCAGATGTCGCGGACCTTCGCATCGGCCAGGAGGTCGTAACGGCGATCCATTTCTGCCACCGCCCACTTGAGGGCGTCGGCCGCCTTCTTGGGGTTGGTGATCACCCGCGTCAGTAGGTGGGGAACACCGTTGTACTGGCCGAGTTCGACTCGCTTGGGATCGACCATGATCAGACGGACATCGTCGGGGCTCGTGCGCATCAGGAGAGACGAGACGATCGAGTTGATGCAAGACGATTTGCCAGCTCCAGTGGCGCCAGCGATGAGAACGTGCGGTAGCTCGGAGAGGTTCAACATCCTCGCCCGTCCCGAGATGTCGACCCCCAGTCCCACCGTCAGTGGATGGCTGGGCGCGGCTGCCTCCGGACTCCGAAGGACATCGCCCAGGGTCACCAGCCGGCGCTTGCGATTGGGAACCTCGACTCCGATCGCAGATCTCCCGGGGATAGGAACCAGAATGCGAACGTCGGGAGTGGCGAGGGCATAGGCGATGTCGTGGGCCAGGCTCGAGACCCGGTTGACCTTCACGCCGGGGGCGAGCTCGATCTCGTAGCGCGTCACCGTCGGGCCCGAGACGATCTTGGTGAGCTGGGCGTCGACGCCGTGCTGGCGGAGGGTCTCTTCCAATTGATTGGCGGTGTCCTCCAGCGCCCGACGGCTTTGCTCTTCGCCCCCACCGGAGTGAAGAAGGTCGAGTGGAGGGAGTTGATATCCGCTGGCTGGCGCCGCGAGCGGTTTGGGCGCGGCTGGGGCCCGTTTCGCTGGCTTCTCCGCAACCGGTCGAGGCTCGGGTTCGCCCTCGGGTGGTCTCTTCGGCACCCTGACGCGGACCGGGAGTGCCGGAGGCTCGGGACTCCTTTGAAAACCACCACGGACCAGCTCAACGGCCGCGGTCACGGCTTCTTTCACCGTCGTCCGGGTCAGGATGAGAACCCCCATGCCCATCAACGCGGCGAGGACCACGAACGCTCCCCACGAACCCATCAGCCGTCGCAGCGGATATGCGATCAGGGCACCGACTGCTCCTCCGCGTTCTTTGACCAAATCGATGTTCGGAGCCAGAGCCACTGCTCCGGTGAGGAGATGGAACATCGCCAGTGAACCGATGAAGGTCGCGACCGATCCGGTGACGGTCCGTCCCGCCGGCTGGCGAGGTCGGCCGGCAATCAGGACTCCCCCGATCCCGATCATGACGATCGGTAGCGCATAGCGCCACAGCCCGAAAAGAAGGCGGGTTCCGTTCTCGACCGCCGCGCCAAATGGACCGGCGAGATCGAGAAAGCCGAGTAAGACGAGCACCCCAAGTACCACGAGGATCATGCCCCAGAGGTCGTCCGTCTGACGGCCGAGATGTTCGCGCAATCTCTCTCGCCATCCCTCCAGCCGGGCTCGCATCGAGATTCGCGTTTTGTTTGTGGACACCCGCTTCCGCCCGCTGCCACCCCGACGGGTGGGCGTCCGTTTGGTCATGTGCTGGCCAGCCTACCCGCCCGGCTAATCGACGGTCCGGATCTATAGCTCCAAGACGACAGGAACGATCACCGGGCGTCGCGACGTCTCCGCCTTGATGATGCGGGCAGCCGTCTGACGGGTCGCTTGCTGTAGTACCGAGATATCGGCCTCGCCGTTGCTCAGCCGTTCTTCCAGGCTCTGGCGAACGGCCTGCCCCGCTTTCTCCAGGACTGCTTCCGGATCATCCATCATCCCGTGGCTGTGGAGGTCGGGTCCGTAGACGATCTCACGGTTGTTAGGCGAAACCACCACGGTCACTACCACCACACCTTCGTCTGCCAGGTGGCTCCGATCTCGCAGAACCGCTTGTACCTCCCCCACGCCTTCGCCGTCGAGATAGACATACCCGGCGGGTCGCGCCCGCCGCTCCACCCGGGTTTCGGCGCCGTCGAGAATCAGCGAGTCGCCGTCTTCGCAGACTTCGACCTGGGGGACCCCCACTAATCGAGCTAGATCGGCATGGGCGGCGAGGTGCCGATACTCGCCATGAACCGGAACGAACGCCGCCGGCTTGACGACATGCAACATCGTCAGGAGCTCGTCCCGATTGGCATGACCGGAGACATGGACCTCGGCGTTGCGGCCATGAATGACTTTGGCCCCGCGCCGAAGGAGCTGATTGATCACCCGCGACACGGCCGTCTCATTGCCGGGGATCGGCGTCGCCGAGAGCAAAATCGTGTCGCCCGGCCCGATCTCAACGAACTTGTGCCGGCCCTGAGCCATCAACGAGAGGGCGGCGAATGGCTCGCCCTGGCTGCCCGTCGTCAGCAGCAGCTGTCGCTCGGCGGGAAGTTCGAGGAGCTCGGTGATGTCGAGCACCAGGTCCGCAGGGACGTTGAGGCGTCCCAGACTTTGGGCGACGGCGGTGTTCCTCTGGAGGGAACGGCCAAAGATGGCGAGCTTGCGGCCGCTCCCCACCGCCGAATCGACGATCTGCTGGATGCGGTGAATGTGGGACGAGAAACAGGCGGCGATGACCCTCCCCGGGGCATGAGAGACGATGTCCTTGATCGAATCGGAAAGCGTCCGCTCCGAGGGGACGAATCCGGGACGCTCGGCGTTGGTGGAATCAGAAAGCAGGAGTCGCACACCGCGGCGGCCGAGCAGAGCGAGGGTGGCGAGGTCGGTTGCTCTGCCGTCGATCGGCGTTGGATCGAGCTTGAAGTCACCGGTATGGAGGACCACTCCTTCCGGGGTGTCGAAAGCGACCGCGCTGGCGTCGGGGACCGAGTGGGCGACATTGATCAGCGCAAAGCGGAACGGGTCGAGGGTTACCGGCTTCCCGACCTCGATCGTTCGGAGGTCAGCCTCGACCCCGAGCTCGTCGATCCGTCCTTCGGCCAGACCCAGTGTCATCGCCGTCCCGTAGACAGGAACGTTGAGATCCCGGAGGAAATACGGGAGAGCGCCGATGTGGTCCTCATGTCCGTGGGTGAGGACGACTCCAACCACATCCGCTGCTCTGTCCACCAGCCAGCTCCAGTCCGGGAAGACCAAATCGACCCCCAGCATCTCCTCTTCGGGGAACATGAGACCGCAATCGATGACGACGATCTTCCCCTCGACTTCGAGCGCCGCGCAGTTGCGACCGATCTCGCCCAGGCCCCCGAGAAACGTGACGCGAACTGTCACTGGCTGACTGTCACAGGTGGGTTAATGCGTCCTTGATCGCGGCCACCGTTTGCTCTGACGATGGAACGAGCGGGAGACGGGGATTGCCTACCGGCTCCCACAGGGCATTGAGAGCGGCCTTCACCGGAGAGGGATTGGGATCGAGGAAGCAGGCGAAGCCGAGAGGCAGCAGGCGCCTGTGGAGGTCGCGGGCCTTTTCGATGTCGCCGGCGGCGGCCGCCTTGACCATCGTCGCTACCTGCTCGCCCGCCAGATGGGAGATCACCGAGATCACCCCCACCGCCCCCACCGCCATCATCGGCCAGGTATACGTGTCCTGGCCGGAGTACACCTCAAGACCGGAGACTTCCGCACAGGTGCGAGAAGTGAAATCGATGTCCATCACTGCATCCTTGACCGCGTTGATCCGGGGGTGATCGGAGAGCGTCTTCAAAGTTTCGATCTCGATCAGCCGAGCCGTGCGACCAGGGATGTTGTAGAGCGCAACTGGGAGGTCGGTGGCGTCTGCCACCGCTCGGAAATGGGCGATGAGTCCTTCCTGGCTGGGTCGGTTGTAATAAGGGGTGACGGCGAGGATCCCGTCACAGCCAGCCTCGGCCGCCCGTCGACTGAGGTGCACCGACTCGTCGGTGTTATAGGTGCCGGTGCCGGCCACCACTTTGGTGTCGCGTCCGGCGACAGCTTCGACAATGGTGCGATAGAGCGCGACCTTCTCGTCCTCGGCGAGGGTGGGCGATTCACCCGTGGTGCCGGTGACCACAAGCCCATCCGAGCCATGAGTGGCGAGATGCCGGGCGAGGTTCCAGGCCTTCTCGTGATCTAGCAGCCCGTCGTCCCCAAAAGGCGTGATCATCGCCGTCAGGACTCGGCCGAAGATGGGCATGTTTTTGAGGTTACCCCGCTCGGAATGGGGCGTACCACCGCGGGGTTGACGTTGACGAAATGACAACGAATGTGACTGATGTGGGAGAGGCCGAGTTTTCGACCAAGGTACTGGAAGCCTCGAAGACCACACCGGTCGTAGTGGATTTCTGGGCGAGCTGGTGCCAGCCCTGCAAGACGTTGAGCCCCATCCTCGAGCGAGCGGCGGCTGACGGCGAAGGTGCTTTCACCCTGGTCAAAGTCGACGTCGACGCCAATCAGCGGCTGGCGCAAGCCTTTTCGATCCAGAGCATCCCGACGGTGATCGCATTCCGCGATGGACGTCCGGTCGATATGTTCACCGGGGCGTTGCCCGAGGCTCAAGTGAAGGCCTTCATTTCGCGATTGGTCCCGCCCGCGGTGGACGACCGGGTGGTCGCCGCCGAAGGTTTGATCGAGGCCGGCAACCTCGCCGGGGCTGAGTCCTCGCTGCGGGCGTTACTCGAAGAGGACCCGATCAATGTCGAAGCCGCATTGACTCTGGCTGGCCTGCTGATCGAAGACGGCCGGACCAACGAGGCGATCGAGATCCTGGAGCGCCAGGCCCTCACGACCGAGGTCAAACAGATGAAGGCCGCTGCCCGGCTCATCGGCTCGGGCGAAATCGATCTCGCCGACCCCGAAGAAGCCCTCCCCCGCCTCCTCGCCGCCGTCGAAGCCGGCGGCGAGGAGCGAGAGAAAGCGCGCCTGACGATGATCGACGTCTTCGATCTCCTCGGTCCCGAAAACGAGCTCACCCTCGAGTACCGGCGCCGCCTGGCCTCCGCCTTGTTTTAAGCGAACCCAGGGTTGCCACTCCGGCAAACAACGGATTGACAGCCCACAGAATCGTCAACACCCAATCGCATTCCTCAATTGGGCGACGACGAGCTCAGGGCGCTCAGTGAAGTCCTGCCACGTAAATCGAAATATTCGCCAATTGTGGAGGAGGGAAAGGTTGTCACGGTCTCGGTCTCTTTGAAAGTCGGAGACCCGGGTGTGCCAGCGCCGACCATCACACTCGCATCCAACGCATACGTGTGGCCAGGCGAAATCGATCCGCTTGCCTGGGTCCCACGGTGCCGGATACTGAAACTCAGGTCGTGGCAACCCGCCACGTTCGAAGACTTCAAGACCGATCTTCTCAAGTTTCGTAGCTGTGACTAGCGGTGAGCCCACTCGCTCGTCGAGTACTTGCCGCATCGCTCCGGAGCCTGTCCGTCCGCGTCGAGCCACCTGGTCGAAGATTCTGACGACGCCATCCATCGTGACCAACTTTCGCGCCAGGGATTCATCTAAAGCATTAGCTAGGGCAATCGGATGCAAAACAGCGGCAAGGTCATTCAGCGTTCGCTCCGGGATGGTGGTGAATTGGGCATTGACTAGCTGGCGATGATCGTTTGCAAGGTCCAGGGAACGATGGATCGTCACCCCGGGAAAATCGTGCGTTGTCCTGGCATGGACGGTCACAACCGCGCGACCACGGGCAACGTATGGAATCGAATACGCCTCGGCCGCTGACTCGTGCGAGATCGTCGGATTGGGGAGAATCGCCAGGGCTCCCCGCAGCAAACCTTGGTGGTCCGCCTCAATGCCACCGACTTTGTAGAGGCCATTGCGAATCCTTGTCCACGTTCCGTTCTTGATTCGATTGGCGATCATTTCATCGGAGAGGCGCAAGCGTTTTACTTGGTCGTGGCCTAGGAACCCTGCCTGTGATGCAGCGAGAGCGGCCAGCTGGTAGTCGGCTTTCATCGTGTGAAAGTGCCACAGCCTGGTACCGGTTGCTAGAGGTCTGTTCTGTGGGCTGCCATGCCGGGTTTTGTCGGAACCACAACCCAGGGTTCGCTTTAAGGTGGGTTGATGGCAAAGCAGTACCAATCAGCGCCGGAAATATCGATCGACTTGGGAAAGCGGTACTCCGCCGAGCTCGACACCAATCACGGCCCGATCACGATCGAGTTGCAGCCCGAGCGCTCGCCACAGACGGTCAATAGTTTCGTCTTCCTCGCCCGCGAGGGTTTTTACGACGGAGTCATCTTCCACCGCGTGGTGCCCGGATTCGTGATCCAGGGCGGAGACCCCACCGGAACTGGTCGAGGCGGGCCCGGGTACAAGTTTCGTGACGAGGTCGAGGGAGCGGGCACCTACGAGCGCGGCGTCGTGGCCATGGCCAACTCCGGGCCGAACACCAATGGGAGCCAGTTCTTCATCTGCCTGGAGAAGGTCGGACTCCCCCACGCTTACACCATTTTTGGTGAAGTCACCGAGGGGATGGAGGCGGTGGACGCCATCGCCGCCCTCCCCACGAAAGGTGAGAAACCCACCCAGGACGCGGTGATCAACTCGGTGAAGGTCAAGGAGAACTAGACCCGACGAGAGCTAAAGGCCGAGGAGAGCCTCGAGCCCAACCGATACCGGGTCGGCCATCGAGGGAACCGAGCGGATGGAAAGCAAGATCCCGGGGACATAGGCCGAGCGATCGCTCTGATCGTGACGGATGGTCAGGGTCTCGCCGGGATTGCCCAGCAACACATCTTGATGAGCCAGGAGACCCGGGAGGCGAACCGAGTGGATCCACACTCCGCCTATGTCGGCCCCCCGGGCTCCGGGCACCGACTCAGTTGACTCCACCGATCGGAATCCGTTGGGCTTCATCCGCTCCGCCGTCGCCAGGGCCGTGCCGGAAGGGGCATCCGTCTTGCGGTCGTGATGCAACTCCACAACCTCCGCCGCCGAGAAGTAGGGCGACGCTTTCTCCGCCAGCCACATCATCAGGACTGCCCCGATCGAGAAGTTGGGGACCACCAAACACCGGCCCGGACCTTCCCCCCAAGCCTGGCGAAGGTTGTCGAGTTGATGCCGATCGAAACCGGAGCTCCCGACCACCACGTGGCCACCGAAGGAATGCCAGCGTCGAAGGTTCTCCAAAGAAGTTGCCGCTGGGCCGAACTCCACTATCACCTCGGCGGCCCTCATCATCCCCGGGTCATCGAAGCCGTGGCCGGGGGCATAGCGACCGACCAATTCGAGATCCGATGCTGACTCCACCGCGTCACAGCAGAGAGACCCCATCCGCCCGGCCGCACCGGAAACGGCGACTTTGGTCACTTAACCCAGCGGTCGAATTCGCCCGGCTCGAGAGGGCCCACTACTCCCATGACGCGGGGCCCGGTGTAGACCGCTTCGGCCACTTCTTTCACTGAATCCAGTGTCACTGCCTCAAGGCGAGCGATGCGCTCGTCGATCGACAGATGCGGCCCACCGTTGATTTCGTCACGCCCCAACCGCACCATACGGCTGTTGGGATCCTCCATCGAGAGGGCGAGACCGCCTCGCAACGAACCCTGAGCTCGCTCGAGCTCCTCGGTGCTGATCCCCTCCTCGAGGACCAGGTCGATCTCGTCCTGAATCAACTGCAGACAGGTGTCGGCTTGCTCGGGGATGGTTCCGACGTAAACGCCCCAGCCTCCGGTCTCGGCGTGGGCCATCCGGAACGAGTAGACCGAATACGCCAGGCCGCGCTCTTCTCTGATCTTCAAGAAAAGGCGCGACGACATTCCTCCGCCGAGAATGTGATTGAGGACGTCGAAAGAGAAGCGCCGCTCGTCCTTGCGTTCCAACGCCAGGCCCCCGATCACGAAGTTGACCTGTTCGGTTTCGCGCCCGATCGAGCGCACGACGGGATCGAGGGACGGTTCCCGGAAGGTGTGATCAACCGCATTTCCCTGCCACTCTCCGAACAATTCCTCAACCATGCGGACGGCGTTGTCGTGAGTCACCGAGCCCGCCATTGCTATCACCGTTGATCTGGCTCCGTACCGCCGCTGCCAGTAACCGTGCAGGTCATCGCGACCCATGGCCTGAATTGAATCGCGGGTCCCAAGGACCGGTCCTTCCAATGGATGACCGGCGAACAAAGCCTGGGTGAACTCCTCGAATGCGACGTCGGAGGGGTCGTCGTCGTTCATGTTGATTTCCTCGACCACGACCTGGCGCTCGGTGTCGATCTCGTTCGGCCGGAAAGCCGGCCGCTGCAGCATCTCGGCGAGTAGGTCGAGTCCCACCCGAAGATCGGTATCGAGCAGTCTGGCCCAGAAACAGGTGTTGTCCTTAGAAGTGAAAGCATTCGACTCCGCCCCGATCGCGTCGAAGGTCTCGGGATCATTCGAGCGGAGTACCGATCCGAGCCCTTGAATAAGAGATGTTCGAGAAAGTGGGAGGCGCCGGCCTCTTTGACCTCTTCATCCCGCGCCCCGGTATCGATCCAGCAACCGGCGGCCACCGAGCGCACCCAGGGCATCTCCTCGGTGATGACCCGGAGACCGCTGGGAAGGGTGGTCAGCTCGTAATGAGTCTTTGGCAGGGACATCGGCCGGGAGTGTAAGGCTGAGCCGTTGATTGCCGGAATCCTTTGGTTTGACGACGGTGAGACAATGATCGCTTATGCGCGCGCCCACCAGGACCGGTCAGCGGTCGACCTTCATGCGCGATCTTCTCTCCCCAGAGGAGAAAGCCATCGAAGCGGTCGTGGCCCGATACCAGAGGGTGGCGCCGGCCGTCACCCGGTTTGCCCGCTCGCTCTCGGGAAACGACAAGCTACGCGTCATCCTTGGTCCTGACGCCGCCGCCTCTGATCAGGAAATCGTTTGTGACCCCCGCCTGTTCCAGGCCGCCACCAATCGCGAGGCCCCGGTCACGGCGGCGGAAATGGCTCTCGCCTCCGCCATGCACGAGGTAGTGCACTTGATCTCCTCCGATTTCGATGAACCGGATTCCCCCGACGGTTCCACGGATCTTCTCGATCGCCTGCAGAAGGAGGGCGGGCCCGTGGCCGAGGTCCTCTTTTTCAACCTGGAGGACGCCCGCCAGGAGGTAGGGGGCCTGGCCAACTATCCAGGCGTTCGTTCGGTTCTCACCGACATCTATCAAGCGGCCATCTCCGCCGCCGTGTCAAGGGCCGGTCCCCTCGGCCAGTTTGCCCTCGGCTGCTTTCTCTACTGCGGCGACTACATCGATCGCGAGCGCTTCGAGCGAAGGGTCACCTCGCGGGCACAACAAGCGCTAGCCGATGCCCATCCCGTATGCCGCAAGGCTGCCGCCGCCAATGATCCGGTGACGGTCGTCGAGCTCGCCCTGGAGTTGCTGGAGATCGCTCGCGACCACGGACTTCTCACCTCCGTCCGGGAGGAGGGCACCCAGGCCCAGAAGCGGATGCAGCAAAAACAGGATGCCGAAGACGCCGCCGATGGCGCCGATATGGTCCGGCTCCCCAGTCCGTCGGTCCAGAGTGCCGAGAGCTATCACGACGTGGAGCGCGCCACGGAGGCCCGGGCTGGCCTCTCCGATCGCAAGGGGGCTTCAGAGCTAGCAGGCGACGCCTCCACCGACCAACTGCTGCGAGTGAGCGAAGCCCCCACCGTCTATCTCCCCACAGGGATGGGAGGAAAGCTCATCGTTACTCCGGCACCCGCCACCTTCTCTCGCTTCGCCGCCGACGGTCGGGAAAGCGTCGAGGTCGCCGCCCGCAAGTGGGGGGTGGCCCAGCGCCTCGTATCCGGAGAGCTCTATCCGCTATTCGCCGCCAATCAACGTCGCGGCTTGCGTTCGGGTTACGACCAGGGCGATGTCTCGCCCCACGCCGCCCTTTTCATCGGGGCGGGTCTCTACCAGCGAATGTACGAGCGGAGGGCATCCCGCACCCGGCGGTCGTATGCGGTGAGCCTTCTGGTCGATGCATCGGCGTCGATGCTGCAGCCCCGCAATCGGGGGAGGGACCGGCATTCATGGGGTATGAGCGCCGCACTGTTGGGCGCCATGACACTCGCTCGCCTCTGCCATGAGCTTCAGGTCGACTTCGAGGTTTCGCTCTTCAATCGGGGCTTCGCTTCGCGCCCCAACGACACGGAGTGGACGTATACCCGGGCAGCCAGTCAAGCGGCAGCCGGTCTCCGCCAAACTCACGGCACCGCGGCCACTCGCCTTACCTCAACCGTCAATCACTACCTGGTCAAACCATTCGACCGGCGCTGGCGCGATGCCGAAGCCGTCCTGGCGGGAATGTTCTGGAC
>JBOGEW010000394.1:0-3733 GCA_050742075.1 Acidimicrobiia bacterium | reverse complement strand
GCTTCGGACAATCCGAGTTGAGAGCCCACTCGGGAGTGGGCGGCGGGTGACAGTGAGGAGCCGTGATCTGTTCGACTGACGTAGTACTTCCAATTGCGAAGGTGGTCGGAGTGGGATCCGCACTCATCAGGGAAGAGGGCAAGGGCCATGACCACGTCGGCCTGCTTGATGATCTGCGTCTGCTGCAGGCGCTCCTCATCGAGCAATCCCCACATGCCGCTGCGTCGCGGATCGAACTGGCGGAGGTCCACTGACTCGAGCTCGAAAAAGCCGCGATGCTGCTCCCAAACCCGGTTGCGACCTCGTCTCTTCACTACCCGTTGGGAAAGATCTCGCCAGTTTCTCAACACCCCATCATCGAGGTGCAGACGCGTAGCCAGGTCGGCCATTGCTCGCGGTTGATGCTTCCTGCCCCACTCGACCAGGTCGGCGGCATAGCTGAGATGCCACGCCGCGGAGACGTTGGTGAAGAAGTTGTCGCTGACGTGGATGTGGTACTCGTCGGGGCCAATCACGTCGCTGAGGTGAGCGCCCTTGACAGTGGGTTCGAGCCGACTGGCCCAGTAGGTGGCGCCTTCGGTCACCATTTCGATGCCTTGGTCGACCATGAAGCGGTCGTCGCCCGACCACTTCCAATAAGTGTCGACCGCATAGGCGACGTCGGATGTGATGTGCTCCTCGAGCTCGCCCGTCCAGATCCGCACCGGAGCCCCCACTGGGGGATAGCCCCATTCGGGGGTGACTTCGGCACCGTTACCGGCCGACTCCCAGGCGTAGAAGGCTCCTTCCCTGCCGAACTTCTTAGCTTTGCGCCGGGCGCCATCGAGACCCTGATACCGGTACGTGAGATGAGAACGGGCCAGTTCGGGTTGGCTCATGGCGAAATAGGGAATTACGAAGATGTCGGTGTCCCAGAAGACGTGGTGACGGTATCCGAAGCCCGATGCGAGCTTGGCTCCAATTCCCGCCTGGGGGTCGTTGCGCGCAGCGGCAGCCATTAGTTGGAAGGCAGCGAAGCGCAGTGCTTGCTCCGATTCGGGATCCCCGCCCACTTCCATCACCGATCGCCGCCAGCGCGATTTCCAACTCCGGGCCGAACTACCGGCCACTTGATCGAAACTGGTGTTGGCATCGGGCAGAGGTGCAACCGAACCCCCATCCCGGCGGGCCTGGTATTGGGTGAACTTGGTATAGGTGACGGTCTCACCCATACCCAGATTCCACTCCGCTACCCATCGGTGCCGGCGGGGTTCTTTAATCACGGTTTCGATTCCGGGACCGAAAAGAACTGACCTGACTTCGAGCCTCTGGGACCCGTCGATGCTCTCGGCGTCGAGTGTCATTACCGGCGGACGGCTATCCGCCCACTTTTGCGGGTTCCAGGCCGGCTGTAGAGGGGAAGGGACCGAACAATCGATTCCGGTCTCGACTCGTAGGGTGGTGGTTTCGGTGAGGGCGGTCACCTGCAACTCCAACGCCGCCAGGTGCGGGTTAGCCATTGAGAGCAACCGCCGGAATCGGAGCTTGCAGACACCGGTCTCGGGACCCCGCCACAGGATTTCCCTGGTGACAACCCCCGAAGAGAAGTCGAGGGTGCGTCGGTAGCCCGCCGGGCGCCGTTCGAGGCTGAATCGGGTGCCATTGAGATAGAGCTCGACTCCCGTCCAATCGGGAACGGCACCGAGCAGGGGCAGTTCCCCGGGAGGTGTCACCCACAGACCCTGGATGAAACTGGCCCGTTCCTCGCCCGGATAGGACTCCTCGAAACTTCCCCGAGTCGAGAGGTAGCCGTTGCCGGTGGTGAATAACGCTTCGTGTCCGGAGGCAAGTGAGGGCACGAAGCGGTTCTCGACCAGAGACCAGGTATTCACCGGGCGCCGCCGGTGCTTTCTCGCACGACCAAATCCGGCATCAATAACTGTGGCGGGGGAGCGGGGTCGCCGGCCAAGATTGAAACCAACGCATCGATCATGTAGCGAGCGACTTGATCCATTGGTTGCCGAACACTTGTCAGGCCAGGAGTGACCAGGCCGGCGGCGACCGAGTCATCGAATCCGGCGATGGCAACGTCGACTCCAACTTGCAATCCCAGTTCGGCCGCGGCCGCCATCATTCCGAGGGCGAGACCGTCTTCCACCGCTGCCACCGCGGTGGGGGGACGATCACGGGCAAAGAGTGTGCGGCCCAGTTGGCGGCCGTTCTCAAAGCCGCCGAGGACTCGGACGACCTCGCGCTCATCTCCGGATCCAAAGCCGCGGACCCGGTCGTCACCGCTTTCTGACCCTGGGGGCCAGGCGGCCAGGGTGATCTCTCGATGGGCGGCTGCAACCAGATGTTCGACTACGAGCGTCATGCCCGCCGCCCCGTCGACATCAACCCACGAAAAAGGCTCGGAGTCGAACGCACGGCCAAAGGAGACGAATGGAAACCCGGACTCGGTGAGGAGGCCGATCCGGGGGTCTTGGTAGTTGGTTTCTGAAAGCACGAGACCGTCGACGTCTCCTCCGCGGATCAAACGGCGGTAGGAGTCAAGCTCCGATTCACCCTCCCGGGGGGAGAAGAGGGCCATCTCCAGCCCATGGCTCGAGGCGGCGCCGACCAAGGCATGGAGAAAGACATCGAGGGCGGGACTTTTCCCCGCACCGGGAAGGCGATAGCCAATCAAGTAGCTGCGGCGAGCCTGGAGGCTACGGGCGGCCCGGTTAGGTCGGTAGTCGAGTTCGCTAATGACCGAGAGGACTCTCGCCTTGGTCGGATCGGCGACAAGGTGGGGAGCGTTTAGGACGTTGGAAACGGTGCCGACAGAGACCCCGGCCCGATCGCTGACCTCTCGAATGGTGGTTCGCTCCATGAGCCTTTCCGGCTTTGAAACGTTTCAGAGCCATCTTGAAACCTTTCAACTGGGTATGCCGGCCAGGAGAAGGCTGTTTTTCGCGTTCTTCGACCGTGGGTGGCAAACCCGCTGTTCACTACCATTCGCCGCCATGTCTCTTGCTGTCGCTCCAGATCGGGCCGCATTGCTGCCGGAGCGGATCACGAATGCCAGCCTGGCGGGTTACCTGTGCTCGGTCCCCAGCACGGACGAGGTGGGAGTGGAGGAGCGTGTCGCCTCGTTATCGACTCGCTCGATCAAGAAGGAGTCAAAGAACGAAGCCTTGCTGCTGGCGGTGCGGATGATGGACCTCACCACTCTCGAGGGAAAGGACACCCCGGGCAAGGTGGCCCAGATGTCGGCCAAGGCCGTACGCCCCGACCCGACCGATCCCTCGATTCCCTCGGTGGCGGCGGTCTGCGTCTACCCGTCGATGGTGCCTTATGCGCTTCAGGCGGTGGCCGGGAGCACGGTCAAGGTGGCGTCGGTAGCTACCTACTTTCCATCCGGGCAGGTCGACACCAAGTTCAAAGTGGCCGAGACGGCCCGGGTGGTCGAGATGGGAGCCGATGAGATCGACATGGTCATCGATCGGGGAGCGTTCCTCTCCGGGGAGTACTTTCGGGTATTCGATGAAGTGCGACGGGTAAAGGAAGCTTGTGGGGAGCGGGCTCACCTCAAGGTGATCCTCGAGACCGGGGAGCTCGGTTCGTATGACCAGGTGCGAAGAGCTTCGATGCTGGCCATGGCCGCGGGGGCCGATTTCATCAAGACCTCGACGGGCAAGGTCCAGCCCGCGGCCACCCTCCCCGCGACGTTGGTGATGCTCGAAGCTATCCGGGATTTTCATGTCGCAACGGG
>JBOGEW010000393.1:0-8909 GCA_050742075.1 Acidimicrobiia bacterium | reverse complement strand
TCCTTAGTCAGCGAGCGGAACATGATCCGGGCTCTGCTCGGAACCGACGGGTTTCGACCCGGCCTTACTTTCGAGGATGCCGAGCTTCACGAGATCAAGGCTCCGACCCTCATGATCTTTGGAACCGCCGATCCCACAGGCGATGCCGGCATCTGGCACAGGTTTGTTGACCAACTCCCTCAGGGAGAGCTGAAAACGCTGGAGGGCTTAGGCCACATGCCGTGGTGGGATGATCCAGCGGCGGTTGGGAACGAGGTGGCGACCTTTCTAAGGGGTGCTTGAGCGCGCCACCTGGGGGGCAGACTCGTGCTGGCGAACCCAGGCCAGCAGGAGTGCCAATCCGATCCCGGTGTAGACCAGCCCCGCCGGGACCCACATGATCACCCCCGCCAATTGCTGGTCGGAGAGAGGGTCGAGGCCGTAGGCCTGGGTGGTCGCCTCATAGACCCAGTACCAGGGCGTCTCGGCGAACGTCAGGAGGAGGGCGAGAAACACGCTCTGCAGGGCCATGCCGAAGACCAGAAGAACTCCTAATCCATCGGGGTTGCGACCGATCCCCACCGCCGACCAAAAGACAACCGCGGTCAGGAGAAAGGTGAGATGCTCGGCGCCGTGGACGATCGGGTTGACCACTGCCGCGGTGTAAGGACCGGCGGCGTGCCAGAGCCAGATGGTGGTCGTATGCAAGAGCCAGGCCACTGTCGGCGACAGCCACTCGATGGCAAATTGGATACGGACGGCATAGGCGATCAACGGCCCGGCCACGAGGATGAGAAGAAGGTGCTGGACCATGTGCGCCGAGGCCAGTGCGTGGGCCATCTCCTCGATCGGAGAGAAGAGCGCTACTCCGATCACCAGCAAGGCGATTAGGAGCGCCCTCCTCGAAATCAGCACGGGCTGAAGAAGAGGGCTGGCAACCCGACGAACACGGTGGCGACAAAGAAAGAGATACCTAGGACCCCTCCTGCCATAACCAGTGCCCGGTGAGGCGAGTCGCCGTCGGCTTTGCGGAAAGCGTGGACCATGAACCAGACCACCGGGACCGCGGAGATGAGTGTCAAGGCGATAGTGATCAATGAGACGGTGGGTAAGCCGGCCGTCTCGGTGAGGGCGAGGGACGAGACGCAAGCCGCCTCCGCCATCAAATAGACCACCCAGAAGAAGACGTACCAAATCACCGGACCCGCCAGAAACAGGACGATCCACCGATCTGGTCGCAGATGAGGATGCGGTCGCTGACCGCTTGGGTGGGTCATTGAATGGCCCTCCCCAGTATGGGAGAGCCTTCGGTCTATGAACAGCCCGAACCGGCGCTGGGGACGCCCTCGTATAGGGCGTTGGTAGTACCGTGCCGCGAGGCAAAGTGGGTGAGGGATCAATGCGAAGGGAGGTGGCTCGGTCAATTGCTTAATCGCGTTCGAACAAGCACGTTTCAACCAAGCTAGGGAGGAGGATCTGTGACGCGGAAATTGATTCTGTTCACGGTCGGGGTAGTGGCAACGACGGTTCTCGGGCTAGGGGCGGCTGCAGCGCAAGGCACGAAGACGGTCCGAACCATGGGAGACGAGGTCCTGAAACCCAACGTCAGCGTTCACGCCACGTTGCGTTTTTCACCGGGTCCGATCACGGTGGAGCCGGGAGACTCGGTGACATGGGTGGGTGAAGACAAATCAGGCGCTCCCCATACCGTGACTCTGACCAGGGACCCAGGCGAGCTTGTGCAGACGTTCTCGGACTTCTTGCTAGGTACCTGTCCTGCCTGTGACGCCGTGATTGGGGCAGCCTTCGCTGGACATTTCCCAGGGGCAGTGCCGGTGCTGGAGCTGGGAACCGGTGACGGGTTCGGTGACGACGGTGATTCCATTCTCTTTGGCAATGGCTTCCCGAACAGCAACACCCAATCCCTCACCAACGTCACCCCCGGAGAAACCATCTACTACTTCTGCGCGTTCCATCCGTGGATGCAAGGAAGCATCGACGTCAAGGGCTAACGGTTCGAGATCCGTTCGTTCTACGCGACTAGACCGCTCGTTTTCGAGCGGTCTAGCTGATAAAAACCGAGATGGCGCGGGTCAGGTCAGGTAGGGGGTGAGGTAGAGGACGCCGAAGCCGATTGCCCAGACCACCACGGCGGCGAGCCAGAAGCGGACCACGTTGTCGACCGGGGCATGGCGGCGGGCGGTGTACTCGCCCCGCCAGGTCCAATAGAGGGTGAGGAGGCCCATGATCGCCGCCGCCCCGGCGACGACGAGGACGAAGCCGGCCAGGGTGTAGAAGATCGAGCCGTAGGCGTCGGTCTTCGAATCGAAGGGAAGGGCACCAAGCTGCAGCGACTGGATCACCCCGGCGGCGATCAAGAGCAGGGTGGCGGCGGCGGTCCCCAGCAGAAGACCCGTCCTGCTCTGCTGTCTGATTGAGGCGCGGGCGCGGCTGATGGCGATTCCGCTCATCACCACGAGTGCCACGGCCAGGGACGGCATCGCCAGGCGGGGCAGCGCCATCCCCGCCGGGGGCCAGTCGGGGTTCTCGATCATCAGATAGAAGTAAGAAAGGAGGAGGCTCACAAAGGCAATGGCGACGAACAAGACGATCAAACCCATGCCCCACTTCGCCACCTGGAGACTCCCGCCCACCCGGACCGGAATCGCATGCCGCTCTTCGAATTCGAGCTCTTCGCGTTCGGTGATCGGAGCCGGTTGCGGGCGGTTCCAAAGGACCACCCCGACGAGCACGATCGCCGCCCCGACGAATGCTCCCCACCTCAGTTTGAAAAGTTCGGCGGCGAAGATGGTGACGGTGCCGACGGCGGCGACGAAGGGCCAGATCGATGGATCGGCCACTCGGAAGATCTCCTCCGGCTTGCCGGTCGCCGTTCCGGTCACGAGTGCCGCCCGCCAGCGCAGCGGCCACTCCGACAATGCCCGCACCAGCGCTTCGTCCTCCCCCCGATGGAGCTCGGTCTGATCCCAGAGCGGGTGACGGCTCTCGACGATCGGCGGCACCGACCAGCTGTGCTGAAGCGGCGGAGAGCTCACCGCCCACTCCAGGGTGTCGCCTCCCCAGGGGTTGTTCCCCGCCACTTCCCCTTGGCGGAGGCTGTAGATCAGGTTCCAGATGAACACCGCGATGCCGGCGACGATGATGAAGACGCCGATGGTGGAGATGAGGTTGTACGTCTCCCAGCCGAGACCTTCCGGATAGGTGTAGATCCGCCGTGGCATCCCCATCAACCCGACGATGTGCATTGGGAAGAAGGTGACGTTGACTCCGACGAAGAGCAGCCAGAAGTTCCACTTCCCGAGGGTTTCGTTCAAGAGCCTCCCCGTGTACTTGGGCAGCCAGTGATAGACACCGGCAAAGATCGGAAACGCCACCCCGCCGATGAGGACGTAGTGGAGATGGGCGACGACGAAGTACGAGTCGTGGGCCTGGAGGTCGAAGGGGACCGACGCCACCATCACCCCGGTAATCCCGCCGATCACGAATAAGAAGAGAAAACCGAGCACGAACAAGAACGGCGTCTTCCACACCGCTCGCCCCTCCCAGATGGTGGCGAGCCAGGCAAACATCTGGATCCCGGCGGGGATGGCGATCGCCATCGAGGCGGTGGCGAAGAACCCCAGGACGATCGGGGCTAGACCGGCGGCGAACATGTGGTGCGCCCACAGCCCGAAGGAGAGAAAGCCGATCCCCACCAGCGAGGCGACGATCCACGGGTAGCCGACGATCTTTCTCCGCACGAAGATCGGGAGGACCATCGAGACGATCCCGGTGGCAGGGAGGAACTGGATGTAGACCTCGGGGTGTCCAAAGATCCAGAACAGATGCTGCCAGAGGAGAGAGCTTCCTCCCGCCCCAGGGTTGAAGAACTGAGTGCCGAAGCCGCGGTCGAGTTCGAGGAGCAGGCTGCCAATGATCAGCGGGGTGAAGGCGAAGAGGATCATGAAGGCGGTCACCAACATCGCCCAAGCGAAGAGCGGCATCCGGGACAAGGTCATGCCCGGGGCTCGCACCTTCATGATGCCGATGATGATTTCGATGGCGGCGGCGATCGCTCCCACTTCCGCCACGCCCAGACCCAGCACCCAAACGTCGATGGCCAGATCGGGGGAGAAGGTGGGCCCGGAGAGAGGCGTGTAAGCGAACCAACCGGCGTCGGGAACGGCGGAGAAGAGAGTGCCTGAGTAATAGAGCAGTCCTCCCATCAGGAAGGTGAAGTAGGAGTAGGCACCGAGACGGGGGAAGGGCATCTCCCGGGCGCCGAGGAGGAGGGGAAGCATGAGGATGGCGAAGCCCTCGAAGATGGGAAGGATCACCAAGAACATGGTCACCGAGCCGTGGTTGGTGAAGAGCTCGCTATAGGTCTGAGCGCTGACCAGGGTGTTGTTGGGGAAGGCCAGCTGCATGCGCATCACCACCGAGTCGACCGAGCCGCCGAGGATGAGGAAGAAGAAGCCGGTGAGGATGAGGCGCTTGCCGATGGCGTCGTTCTGGACTGCCTTCAGCTTTCCCCAGAGGCCCGGCGGGTCGTCCCAGAGGTCATTGAGGATCGGGTCGGTGACGACCGTATCCGCGGTGGGGTAGTGAGCGCCGAGCTCGGGAATCCGATCGCTCATTGGAGGCTCTCGAGATAGGAGATGAGATCGGCCAGGTCCTCCTCGCTCAGCTCGGCCGCCTCCATCTCGACCCCTTCCTTGATCTCCTGGGGATCGCGGACCCATCTTGTTAGATGCTCGGTGGAGTTGGGAATGGTTCCCGCCGCCAGCGTCGAGCGCGAGGCGAGGTGGGTGAGCTCGGGTCCGGTGTGTCCATCGGCGGCGGTACCCCGGATGGTGTGGCAGTCGGGGCACTCGGCCGAGAGGAAGATCTCCTGACCACGAGCGGCCGCCTCGGCGGTTGGCTCTGTGGCGGGCTCGGCTTGGAGGCTCGCCCAGTCGCCAAAGTCCTGCTCGGAGGTGACGGAGGCGGTGAGTCGCATCTTGGCGTGCTGGAGACCGCAGAACTCGGCACACACCCCGCGATAAGTGCCGGTCTCACTGGCCGAGAAAGACATGGTGTTGGTCTTATCGGGCAGCAGATCGATCTTTCCGGCCAGGGAGGGGATCCAGAAGCTATGGATCACGTCCACCGATCGCACCCGCAGGAGAATGGGGCGGTCGGCCGGGAGGTGGATCTCGTTGGCCGTCGTGACCCCGAGATCCGGGTAACGCACCTCCCACCAAAACTGATGACCATCGACCTCGATGATGAGCTCGCCCTCTGAAGGCTCGTTGGCGAGGCGCGCCATCGCCGCCAGGGTGAAGCTGAGCACTACGGCGATGACGACGAGCGGCATCACCAAACCTCCCCCCACCAACCAGCTGCGCGTGCTCGCCCGACCCGCTTCGCCGCGCCAGAGGCCTCGGAGCAGGAGAGCGGTGTAAAGGACGAGGACGGCACCGCCGAGGGCCACCATCAACCACCACAGCCTTGCCATCTCGACGGCCACCGGCCCCTGGGGATCGAGACTCGGGACCAATACGGTTTTTATCAGCCAGACCCCTTACAAATGAGGGTTTTGAGCGCGTAGAAGCCTCGATACCCTGCTGCGGCCATGAACCCTGAAGCGGCCCAGGTCAGACGCACCTATCTGCTCCTCATTCTGCTCTCTACCTTGGCGTCGTCCTTCATCTGGGGAATCAACACCCTATTCCTGCTCTCGGCCGGCCTCACCAATACCCAGGCCTTTACCGTCAACGCCTTCTACACCGCCGGTGCTTTCCTCTTCGAGGTACCCACGGGAGTCGTCGCCGACACCCGCGGTCGTCGGACCTCATACCTGTGGGGAACGCTGACTCTTTTCTTCTCCACACTTCTCTATCTGTTGATGTGGCAGACGCAGGCCCCGGTCTGGGGTTGGGCGATCGCCTCGATCCTCCTCGGCCTCGGATTTACTTTCTTCTCCGGGGCCACCGAGGCGTGGCTGGTCGACGCCCTCAATGCCACCGGTTACGACGGACCGCTCGAGGCTGTTTTCGCCCGCGGCCAGGTGGTCTCGGGGGCATCGATGCTGGTGGGAGCGGTGGCCGGCGGAGTGGTAGCTCAGTTCAGCTCGCTGGCCGTCCCCTACATCGTCCGGGCGGCCTTGCTGGGGGTGACCTTCATCGTGGCCCTGCGCTTCATGCACGATCTCGGGTTCACCCGGATGGACCAGGCCAACCTGGTGGCCGAGGTAAAGAGCGTTCTGACCGAGTCTGTTCGCACCGGTTTTGGCAACCCCAACTTGAGATGGCTGATCCTGTCGTCCTTCTTTCTTTCCGGAGTGGTCGTCTATGGCTTTTATGCCATGCAGCCCTACCTGCTCCAGCTCTACGGCGACGAATCCGCCTTCGGGCTCGCCGGCCTGGCGGCGGCAGTGTTCGCCGGGGCACAGATCCTGGGCGGTCTGGTCGTCCCCCGGATCCAGAAGATCTTCTCGCGCCGCACCAGTGCCATCCTCGTCGGCACCATCCTGGCGACGGTCTCGTTGCTCTTGATCGGCCTCGGCCGAAGCTTCTGGTTGGTGGCGATCGCGCTAGTCGCCTGGGCCTTCTTCTACTCGGCCGTCTTTCCGATCCGCCAGGCATTTCTCAACGGCTGCATTCCCTCCTCCCAGCGAGCAACGGTCTTGTCGCTCGATGCATTGATGGGTTCAGCGGGCGGGGCCGTTGCCCAACCAATCCTGGGGCGGGTGGCCGATAGCCGCGGTTATGGCGCTTCGTATCTCGTGGCGACGGCCATCCATGCCATCGCCCTCCCGTTCATCTATCTCGCTCGTCGCCAGGACGCAGCCGGCGAGCAAGCCGAAGTTGCTCGCAGCCACGAGCTGACCGAAGCCGCCGTGCCGCACCGCTGCTAGAGCTCAGACCATGGTCAGCCCGCCCGACACCGACAGCACCTGACCGGTGATGTGACCGGCGGCGGGGGAGGCAAGAAACGAAATAGCGTCGGCGATGTCGTCGGGGGTGGCGAGCTTGCGAAGCGGGGTCTGGCGAATCATCGCCTCGGCGAGCCTTCCCGATTCATCGAACCCACTGAGGAATGGCGTATCGGTTGGTCCCGGAGCGACGGCGTTGACCCTGATCCCGCGCTTCGCCATCTCGCGCGCCAAGGCTTTGGTAAAGGCGATGATTCCGCCCTTGGCCGCGGAGTAGACCACTTCGCCGGACGAGCCGACCCGCCCGGCGTCGGAGGCCACGTTGACGATCGCCCCGCCGTCTTCCAAATGAGCGAGGGCAGCATGGGTGAGCGCTATCGGTCCCAGCAAGTTGATCTCTATCACCTTCTTCCAGAAGGCGTCGTCGGTCTCGACGAATGGCATCGCCTGATCCCATCCGGCGCAGTTGACCAACACCTGAAACGATCCGAGCTCCCGAGCCGCGGCGGCGACCACCTCCCGCACGCCGTTGAGATCACGCAGGTCGACCTGAAAAGGCAGCGCCTCAGGGTGCTCTACTTGGCTCGGGGAGATATCGAGCAGACCCACCCGATAGGAGGCTTCGAGCAGCTGCCGGGCGGTGGCGAGACCGATGCCCGAGGAGGAACCCGTTACCAGGGCGGTTGGCTTGCGATCTCCCACCGCGTCATTATTGCCCTCGTCATGAACGACTATCGGACGCTACGAATCGACGCCCAGCCTTCCGGTGTCACCGAGGTGGTGCTCGACAATCCTGAACGCCTCAACGCCGTCGATGTCGACGGACACCGCGAGCTCACTTACGTTTGGCCCGATCTCAACGCCGATCCCACCACCAGGGTGATTTTGTTGCGGGCCGAGGGTCGAGCCTTCTCAGCCGGCGGCGACTTCAGTCTCATCGAGGCGATGATGGACGACTCCGAGACCCATAGGCGCACCCTGCGCGAAGCGCGGGATTTGGTTCGCAACATCATCGAATGCTCGAAGCCGATCGTTGCGGCAATCAACGGGGCTGCGGTCGGGGCCGGATTGGCAGCCGCGCTCCTCGCCGACATCCCCATCGCCGGGCGCTCGGCACGGATCCTCGACGGTCACACCACTCTCGGCGTTTCTGCCGGCGACCACGCGGTCTTGATCTGGCCGCTCCTGGTGGGGATGGCCAAGGCCAAATATCACCTGCTGACCAACGAGCCTATCGACGGCACCGAGGCCGAACGGATGGGGCTGGTGGCGAAGGTCGTGGATGACGATCGGCTCCTCGAGGAAGCCCGCCAGATCGCCGAACGCTTGGCGAAGGGTCCCGCCGAAGCGCTGTCGTGGACCAAGCACACGCTCAACCATTGGCTGCGGTCGGCCTACCCGGCCTTCGATGCATCAATCGCCTATGAGTTCTTGGGCTTTCTCGGACCCGATCCGCGGGAGGGTCTTGCCGCGATCAGGGAGAAGCGCTCGCCCCGTTTCCCATGAAGTGGGCGTAACTCGCCGGGTTGGCGGCGAGGAATTCGCGCACCGTATGGGGTCGATGAAAGGTCAATGTCTCGACTGCGTTCGAGACTATCTCCATCTCGCCGTTGGCGATCGCCTGATACGAGGTGACCCACCCCTCAACTTCCCAATCCGGGGCGCCGTAGTGAGCTCGTGATTGATAGGCCTCTTCGATCGTCTCGGGGACGTAAGAGATAGTTCGCCCGGTGACCTCGCTCAGGAGATGGGCGGCCTCCCGCAGAGTGATCGCTTCGGGGCCAGTGATGTCGAAGACCTGGCCGTCGTAAGAATCCGTGGCTAGGACCGCGGCCGCGGAGTCGGCGACATCATCCCTCGTCACGAAAGAGGCGCTGCCCGAACCTGCTGGCCCGCGGATAACCCCGTCCACCCCCGCCAGGCGGGGCAGGTAGTCGGCGTAGAGACAGTCGCGGAGGAACACAAACTCGACTCCCGACTCGCGGATCAGCCTCTCGGTGTGATAGTGCTGGCG
>JBOGEW010000392.1:0-2818 GCA_050742075.1 Acidimicrobiia bacterium | reverse complement strand
ATGCCGAGCAGGGCGAAGGGAATCAGTCCGACGAAGTGGCCAATAAGATCAATCCAAGCCTTGCGATGCAGGCTCATCTTTGTGTACAAGAAGTCCACCCGCACGTTGATCTGGTGCTTGAGCACATAGGGCAGAGCCAGCAAGAAGATCAGCCCGTATACGTACCACTGAGCTTCGATCACTTCGTTCGTTGTGAGGCGGGCTCCGACCAGCTCCCCGACGTAACGCAAGATGACGTTGCCGAAGCCAATGATCACCAGAACGGGGACCAGATATTGCGCCGCAATACCCAACCACTCGGACAATCGATCCATTGCCCGCTGATAGGCCTGAGCGGCTCGAAGCAGGGGCCCGACCGGTCGATCCGTACCTGGGCTATTGGCAGTGGCGGTCAACCCCTTCCTTTCGGCGCCTGACAGCGAGCATAACGATCAGCCTGGCGCGCAGTCGGTGAGCGCAAAAGACTGCTGGCGCCACGCCTCGTAGACCGCGATGGCGGCGGCGTTGGCGAGATTGAGGCTCCGCACTCCAGGCTGCATCGGAATGCTGACGACTTCGGTGACAAACTTTGCGCTCAGTACTTCGTCGGGGAGGCCAACGGATTCAGGGCCGAGGAGGAGGCTGTCGCCTATCTCATAGTCGACGTCGCTGTATCTCGTCTCGCCTTTGTTGGAGAAGGCAAAGACTCGCCGGGGACGCGCATATTTGATCCATGCCGCTAAATCCTGATGGGTGACGACGACCGCTCGATCGCGATAATCCATTCCCGCTCGGCGCAGCTTCTGATCATCGAGGGTGAATCCGAGCGGCTCGATGAGATGAAGCCGGCAGCCGACGTTGGCCGCCAACCGCATGCAGGCGCCGGTATTGGGGGCGATCTCCGGTCGATAGAGGACCAGGTTGAACAGGCGGTGCCTTCAGCCGGCCAGCAGACGCAGCGCTACCGCCTCGGCGAGGATCGACTTCTCGAGATCGCCGAGATGCTGGCTCTCGTTGGGGCCGTGAAAAGCGGAAGTGGGATCTCCGGCGCCGATGAGGATCACTGGGGCTTCGGGCATCTGGGCCGAGAAGGCGGCGACAAACGGAATCGAGCCGCCGGATCCCATCTCTACCGGGGGCGTATCCCAAACCGTTGCCATCGACTGTCGAAAAGCCTCGAAGGCCGGAGCATCGGTGGCGAGGGCGAAGGCATCGCCGAAGCCATCGGATCGCACGGTCAGCTCCGCTCCCCAGGGGACGTTCGCCTCCAGGTGGCGGCGCAGAGCCTCTTCGGCCGCCTTGCCATCCTGTCCCGGAGCTAGGCGCATCGACACCTTGGCGGCCGCCACCGGCACCAGTTGGTTGATTGCCTCCGAGATCCGAGGAGCATCGATCGCCAGCACTGAGACAGCGGGCTTCGACCACATCCGGCTGGTCCAGCCCCCATCCCCGATCGACTTCAATCCCGTCACCGCTCCCGCCTGTTGCCTGATTTCGTCTTCGGTGAGGTCGAGGGGGTCGCTCTCGAAAGCAACGAGGCCGGGGACGGCGACGTTGCCGCCCTCGTCGTGGAGAGTGGCCAGCAATCGGCAGAGGGTGGTGATGGCGTCGGGAAAGGCTCCGCCAAACTGCCCGGAGTGCACTGCTGATCCCAGGGTTCGAACTTCGACGATGCAGGCCGTGATTCCTCGCAAGGATGTGGTGATCGCCGGAACTCCCACCCGCCAGGTGCCGGCGTCGGCAATCACGATCACGTCGGAGCGCAGCTGGTCTGAGAACTTGTTGAGGAAGTCCTCGAGATGGCTCGAACCCACCTCTTCCTCCCCCTCGAAGAAGAACTTCACCCCTACCGGCGGCTTCCCGCCGAAGGCTCGCAGCATCCCCAAATGCATGATGACGCCCGACTTGTCGTCGGAGGATCCCCGACCGTAGAGCCGGCCGTCGCGCTCGAACGGCTCAAACGGTCCCGTTCGCCATTCCTCGGCCGGTCCCGGTGGCTGGACATCGTGGTGGGCGTAGAGGAGGACCGTCGGGGTACCAGGAGGACCGGCGACCTCGCCGTAGACGGCGGGATGCGCGTCCTCTAACTCGAGCAGCTGGACTTGGTCGGCTCCGGCCTCCTTCAGGAGGCGGGCCACTGCCTCAGCCGAGCGGCGGACCTCGGCCGCCGGGTAGGAAGGGGCGCTGACAGAAGGAATCCGGACCAGGTCGGCCAGGGTTTCCTTCATCTCAGGAAAGTCATCGGCGACAGCTTGGCGAAGGTCTTCGTGCATGTCGTCGAGGGTACCGGCGATTGTCAAGCCACTACGAAGTCCAAGAGTTCGTCGAAAGAGACGGCAAGTCCGCGCCCGAAGGCCGCCTCATACTCTTCTCTGGAGACTCGCTCCAGCACCACCGCCCGCTGGCGCTCGAAAACCCTTTGTTCTTGAGGCAGCCGCTTCCTGCCCCGGAGCAACTGCTCAGACCCACCGAGCAGCACTGCCGCCTTCTCGGCTGAGCCAATGGCCACCTCGAAACCCGCAACTTCCACGAACACTTCTGGTGGGTCGAAGCGAGTCGCTGCCCTCGATTTGGCTAGGGTCGAAAGGTGGAATTTGCCTTTTCTCCACGGGTCGAGGAGCTGCGCTCCGAGCTGACCAAATTCATGGACGAAATGGTCTTTCCCGCCGAGGCCTCTTATCGCCTGCAGATGGAAGAGAGCGGTGATCCCAACTTCTTTCCCCCGGTCATCGAAGATCTCAAGAAAGAGGCCCGCTCCCGGGGACTTTGGAACCTCTTTTTGCCTGACGAGAGCGGCCTATCAGTATCGGAGTACGCCCCGCTCGCCGAGATCACCGGC
>JBOGEW010000391.1:0-4304 GCA_050742075.1 Acidimicrobiia bacterium | reverse complement strand
AACTCCACCGCCCACCTGGTCGAACTCTCGTCTCCGATCCTCTCTGATGCCGAGTTGGAGTCGATCGCTCGCTCGCCTGATCCCAGTTTCTTCTCATATTGGATTGCGGCCACCTGGCCGGCGGCCGACGGCCCCGAGGGTCTGGAACCGGCGCTGCGCCGGCTGGCGGCCGAGGCGGTCGAGGCCGTGGAAGGAGGCGCCTCGCTCATCATCCTCTCCGACCGCGAGGTCGACGAGGCCAACGCCCCGATACCGATGGTCCTCGCGGTGGGGGCGGTGCACCACGCCCTGATCGAGGCCGGGATAAGGATCAAGGCATCGATGATCGTTGTGTCGGGGGAGTCGCGCGACTCTCACGACCTGGCGATGCTGATCGCCGCCGGCGCTTCTGCCCTCAATCCATATCTGGCCATCGATCAGGTGCGGGCGCTGGCCGACTCGGGCCTGGTCAACGTCGATCCGGTGGTGGCGCAGGAGAACTATCGATCGGCCCTGCAAAACGGATTGCTGAAAGTCATGTCGAAGATGGGGATCTGCACGGTGTCCGCTTATCGAGGCTCGGAGCTTTTCGAAGTAATTGGACTGGCGGAAGAGGTCTGCGAGGTCTCGTTCCGGACCGCCCCCCGTCGTTTTCTCGGCCTCGGCTTCACCGAGCTGGGACGACGGATCCTCGACCTGCATCGCGGCTATTTGGCCGGCGAGGAGTCGCCGGGTGGGTTCTACAAACACCGCGGCGGCGGAAACCTTCACATCACCAGCCCTGGAACGGTCCTGGCCTTGCAGAAGGCGGTGCGGGCAGGGTCGATGGAGGAGTGGAAAACGTATCTCGCTCACATCGAGAATCGCCCCCCGTCGGTGATTCGAGACCTTCTGACTTTCGTTGGACGCAATCCGATTCCGCTCGATGACGTCGAGCCCGCTTCTCACCTCATGCGTCGTTTCGTGGCGTCGGCGATGTCGATGGGCGCTCTGTCGAAAGAGGCGCACGAGGCGCTCGCCGAAGCCATGAATCAGATCGGCGGTTACTCCAATTCGGGCGAAGGGGGAGAGGGCTCCGAACGTTTTGGGACCCCGCGTAACTCGGCGATCAAGCAAGTCGCCTCCGGCCGCTTCGGGGTGACGCCGGAGTACCTTTCATCGGCCGAGGAGCTCCAGATCAAGATGGCCCAGGGCTCGAAGCCCGGGGAAGGGGGCCAGCTTCCGGGCCACAAAGTCTCCGAGGAGATCGCCCGCTTGCGGCACACCGAACCCGGTGTGACCTTGATCTCGCCACCCCCGCATCACGACATCTATTCGATCGAGGACCTTGCCCAGCTCATCTTCGATCTCAAGGCTTTCAACAGCTCGGCCCGGGTGTCGGTGAAGCTGGTTTCCGAGCCTGGGGTGGGAACAGTGGCGGTGGGAGTGGCCAAAGCCCAGGCCGACGCCATCCTCATCTCGGGTACGGAGGGCGGCACCGGCGCTTCGCCCCTCGAGTCGATCAAGCACGCCGGCGCTCCGTGGGAGCTGGGCCTCGCCGAGGCCCATCAAGTTTTGGTGGCGAATGGCCTCCGCTCGCGCATCCTCCTCGAAACCGATGGCGGTCTTCGAACCGGCCGTGACGTCATGGTGGCGGCCCTGCTGGGAGCCGAGCGCTTCGGGTTCGGCACCCTGCCCCTTCTCGCCCTCGGCTGCAAGATGGTCCGCCAGTGCCACCTCAACACCTGTCCGGTCGGTATTGCTACCCAGAACCCAGAGCTCCGGGCGAAGTTCGCGGGCAGCCCGGACCGGGTGGTCGAGCTGTTTCGCCTCCTGGCCGAAGAGGTCCGGGAGCATCTGGCCTCGATCGGATACGCCAGCCTGGCCGATGTGATCGGTCGAGCCGATCTCTTGCGACCGCGGGATCATCCGTTGGCGGCTGGGCTAGACCGGCTCCTCGTCAGGGCGGCCGCTCGCAAACGGCACCAGGGTTACGTGCGCCCGTTGCCCTCTCGCCTCAACGAGCGTCTGGTGGAGGATGCCACCGCGGCGCTGGAAGGTAGACGGTCGGTTGAATTGGCCTTTCCTATCTCCAACGGCGACCGCACCGTCGGCGCCCGCCTCTCCGGAGAACTGGTCCGCCGCAGGCGCGGTGGCCACAAGACAGAAGACATCAAGGTGTACTTCACGGGTTGGGCAGGGCAGAGTTTCGGAGCCTTTTTGACCGAGGGGATCGATTTGCGTCTGGCCGGGGCGGCCAACGACTACGTCGGCAAGGGTCAGGGCGGGGGACACATCGTCGTCACACCGCGCCGGCAGGAGGGTTTCGTGCCCCACGCGGCGGGGAATGCTGTCCTCTACGGTGCCACCGGGGGCACCGCCTTCCTGGCCGGGTCGGTCGGTCAGCGGTTTGCGGTACGGAATTCGGGTGGGGTCGCGGTCGTCGAAGGATGCTCCGATCACGGTTGCGAGTACATGACCGGCGGAACGGTCGTCGTACTCGGCCCGGTGGGACGCAACTTCGGAGCCGGCATGACCGGTGGGGCAGCCTATATCTGGGATCCGTCGCTGCGTCTTCATCGTCACCTGGCTGAGACCAGTCCGGCCGCCCACCGCCTCTCGGAGGCGGAACAGATCGACCTCCACCAGTTGTTGAATTGGTATCAGCGGGACACGCGCAGCCCGACCGTGGACTCGGTCCTGGCGGATTGGGATCAGGCGGTCGGTCGGTTCTGGATTCTGCGAGCGGGGAGCTCACGGGCCAAGACTTCGCTGCCCGAGCTGGGGTTGGTGACGGCACCGGCCCGTTGAATCCGACTGTGAGTTAGGGCCCTCACCGATTTAAACTACGGAGATAGTGAAAAAGGCCGGTACGAGACCGGACATAGGAGCTAGCAATGGCCACGGTTGATATCGATTTAGGTGCCTACAAGCTCGGCTGGCACGACGAGATTGAATACGAGTTCAAGCCCGAAAAGGGCCTGAACGAGCAGATCATCCGGCAGATGTCGGACATGAAAGGCGAACCCGCCTGGATGCTCGAGCAGCGCCTCAAGGCATACAAGCGCTTCCTGCGTAAGCCCATCCCGCAATGGGGCGGAGGCGGTGCCCTCAACGAGATCGACTTCGACGACATTTACTACTACGTCAAGCCGTCCGGTGGACAGTCCAAGGACTGGGACATGGTTCCCGAGGGGATCAAGGCGACCTATGAGAAACTCGGGATTCCCCAGGCCGAACGGAAGT
The DNA here is from genome assembly GCA_050742075.1 of Acidimicrobiia bacterium. Taxonomy (GTDB): domain Bacteria; phylum Actinomycetota; class Acidimicrobiia; order Spongiisociales; family ZC4RG35; genus JACCTH01. The sequence continues at coordinate 1,100 of JBOGEW010000391.1, read as the reverse complement.
ATCTGGCGGGGGTGACTGCCCAGTACGAGTGCCTGCGTGGTGACGTCCGGGTGTTCACGGTCGACCGGGGCATGGTCACCATCAAGGAGATCCAGGCCGGCGATCGCGTTTTCTCCCTCAATGAGAAGACCCAGAATCTGGAAGTGCGCAAGGTGAAGTCGGCCGCTCAAACCGACGTCCGGCAAACATACCGGGTGGAGATCGATGGAGGTCGCGTCCTCTACGCCACCGACAACCATCCCATCCTCACTCGGGGCGGCTTCGTCGAAGTAAAGGACCTCAACCCGGGCGACGAGGTGGCCGTGGCACTGGCTCTGCCCGACGCCGGGCGCAACTACACCCCCGAGCGTCCCAAGGGAACTCCCGATGCCTTTCCGAGTGAGACGTCGCCGAAGCTCGCCTGGCTGTTTGGCTATTCGGTCGGCGGAGGAACAGTCGACGCCGACTCCGGCCTGCTCACCCTGGTCGCCGACGGTGATACCGCGGCCGTCCTCCATGGAACCATCGGCTCACTCTTTGGGGTTGCCACCGAGGTGGGCGGCGGAACGGTTCGCTCCGATGACAAGCCCTTCATTCGTTGGTTCCAGCGCAACGGGTTGGTAGGCGATCCCGACGTCCGGCGGGTCCCGGGCTGGGTATTCGGTCTGCCGCTGACCGAGCGGGCCGCCTTCCTGCGAGGATTGCTCGACGGGTCACGCCCCCTGGGGTTGAGCGGACCGCTCACCGGCGACGTAGGCGAGTTAGCCGAGCTGACCGGTATCACCGCGCCCGACGGGCGGGTCGATTTTGCCGCCATCATCTCGGTCGACCCCGCCGATGTGGCACCCGTTTTCGACATCGAGATCGACGGTCCCCACAACTTCGTGGCCGAAGGCGTGATTGTTCACAACTCCGAAGTCGTCTATCACCGCAACCGCGAGGACCTTGAATCGTTGGGCGTGCTCTTCTGCGACATGGACACTGCCCTGCGCGAGTACCCCGACATTGTGAAGGAGTACTTCGGAACGGTCATCCCCGCCAATGACAACAAGTTCGCCGCGCTCAACTCGGCAGTGTGGAGCGGGGGCTCGTTCATCTACGTGCCTCCGGGGGTCCATGTC
>JBOGEW010000390.1:0-5969 GCA_050742075.1 Acidimicrobiia bacterium | reverse complement strand
GCCTAACCCTTCACCTCCACGACAGGGTTAGGGGGGTGTCAAGCGAGCCCGATCGGGTTCTCCTCAACTTCGCGGTCGATGATCTGACGTCCTGGCACGAGCGGCTGTCATCCGCCGGGGGGCCCTGTCTGCGGCCGCCGTCACCCGAGCCCTGGGGCGGGCTGGTGGCGACCTACGCCGATCCCGACGGCAACGAGATCCAGCTCATTCAGTTCTAGAGCAGGTGTGCTTCGACGGTGATCTCGACGTTTCCTTTCAACGCGTTCGACACCGGGCAGCCGTCCTTGGCCCCGTTGGCAGCGTCGACGAATGCTGCCTGATCCATCTCGGGGACATCACCAGTCGTCTTGAGAGCCATGCGGACGAGCCTCCAGCCCGGCTCGACTTTCTCGAAGCTGGCAGTGGCCGTGGTCTCGAGGGTCGTAGCCGTGAAACCGGCTCTCGCCAGCCCGCCCGCCAGTGCCATGTTGAAGCAAGCGGCGTGGGCGGCGGCGATCAATTCCTCCGGGCTGGTCCGGCCCGTGGGAGACTCGGTGCGGCTGGGCCAGCTGACCGGAAGTGGTCCACCGAGGCCGGTGCCCAGTGTCACCTCCCCCGACCCGTCCGCCAGATTCCCCTGCCAGACCGATTGCGCACGACTATCCATCCCCGCCTCCTTGCGTCAAGAACCACGTCCGGATAACGGCCGATCCTATGCAGGGACCTGATCTCAGGAAGTTCTCAGCTAATTCTCGGCATTCCCAGCTTAGATTCAGGCGATGCCAGAGCTTCCTACGAACCTCCTGGTGGTCGACGACGAAGACAGCCTGGCCGACATGGTGGCAACGGCCCTCCGCTTCGCCGGCTACCGGGTAGCGCTGGCGGCGGGGGGCATGGACGCGCTGCAAGCGGTGAGGGCAGCACCGCCCGATCTGGTGGTGCTCGATGTCAACCTCCCCGATCTCGACGGCTTCGAGGTCTGTCGCCGCCTCCGTCGCGATGGGCATGAGATGCCAGTCATTTTCCTCACTGCCCGCGACGGGCTCGACGACCTGCGAACAGGGTTTCGCCAGGGTGGGGACGATTACTTGACCAAGCCCTTCAGCCTCGAAGAGCTCGGGCTCCGGATTGAGGCCCTCCTCAAGCGCAGTCGAGGCGGGGGCGCCGAGCCCCGGCGAATCAGCAACGGCGATCTCCTAATCGACGAGGACGCCCATCAGGTTTGGGTAGGGGACGAGCTGGTGATGCTGTCCCCCACCGAGTATCGGCTTCTCCGTTACCTGACGCTAAATCGGGATCGGGTGCTGTCGAAGGATCAGATCCTCGACTACGTCTGGCAATACGACTTCGACGGCAACGCCGGGATCGTCGAGACCTACATCGGTTACCTCCGTCGCAAGCTCGGTGATCCGGTCGGAGGTCGTATCGAAACCGTGCGCGGCTTCGGCTACGTGCTGCGCAGTCCACCTCGGACCTGAGCGATGACCCTGCGCGCCAGACTCGTCCTCGCCGTCACCGCTCTCCTCGTCGGAGTGATCGTCACTTTTGGCTATGTCGCCGCCCAAAGCCATCGCCGAGTGCTCCTCGCCCAGATCGATCAGCGGCTCGCTTCGGCCCTCGCCCAGGCAGCCCGCTTGCAACCCGGCGGGGATGGGGCGGGCGGCGATCGCATTTTCGCCGAGCTCATCGTCGATCCCCGGGGTGAGGTTGTCGCCAGCTCGCCGTCGGGCATTCGCGGCGACCTCGACCCACTTCCCGATATCAGCAACCTCCCAGCCTTCCAACCTGGTGACCGGCGAGTAATGACTCTTCCGGCGGTGGGCGGGACCTTCGCCTACCGCGCCGGGGTTCTCCGCTCTCAACGCGGCTTCACCCTCATCGTGGCCCAGCCGCTTCGAGATGTGACTGCGGCCGGTGGGGCGTTGCAACGACGACTGTTCGCGGCAGGAGTCGGAATCCTCATCAGCGGTGGTGCTGTCTTCTGGCTGACGCTCCGTCGCGGAATGCGTCCAGTGGACGACATGATCGCCACGGCTGCGGCCATCGCAGATGGCAACCTCTCGCGCCGCGTTCCGGAGGCGGATCCAAAAACGGAGCTCGGGAAGCTGGGTAATGCCTTGAATCACATGTTGGCGAACATCGAGCAGGCCTTCGACGCCGAAACCCGGGCCAAGCACCGATTGAAGCAATTCGTGGCCGATGCCTCTCACGAACTGCGAACCCCCATCGCCGCAATATCGGGCTACACCGAACTTCACCGTAAAGGCGCCCTCGACGCCGAGGCCGGAACGGATCACGCCATGGGCCGGATCGAGTCTGAAAGCAGGCGCATGAAACATCTGGTGGAAGATCTCCTGCTCCTCGCTCGCCTCGATCTGGATCAACCTCTGGAGCGCAAGCCGGTCGACGTTTCGCGGTTAGTGCATGACGCGGCAGCGGACAGTCGGGCGATCGATCCGGAGAGGCCAGTAGAGGTGAATGTGGCCGAGGGTCTGCTGGTATCGGGGGATCCGGAACGGCTCACCCAGGTGGTAGCCAATCTTCTCCAGAATTCCCGGACCCACACCCCATCGGGGACACCGATCCTGGTCGAAGCGGGAACGAGCAACGGGAATATCGAGCTGGCAGTCAGCGATCGCGGTCCCGGATTCCCCCCCGCTGCCCTGAGCTCGGTGTTCGATCGCTTCTTTCGCGCTGACGATTCCCGCTCCCGTCAGAGCGGGGGCTCGGGATTGGGACTCGCCATCGTCGAAGCGATCGCCCGTGCCCACGGCGGGAGCGCCCATGCCGAGAATTTGTCCGGCGCCGGTGCCCGGGTGGTAGTGCGCCTACCGGCTCTCGGCTGACTCTCAGGCCATCGGCGGCCACCTCCCAGGTTGGCGACTGATGCTGGGCCCATGCGAAAGGAGTTGGAAATGCCAATCAGCACGAAGCTGCGCTCGAAGGTGACAATCGGAGTCATTGCCGCGATCTTGGGATTGCTACTGGGTGCGACAATCCTCGGACCGGGGGCGGCCGGCGCCCAGGAGACGCCTGCCCCCACCGCACCCGACCCGAGGGACCGGGCGGATGCTCGCCAGAGCCAGCGGATCCGGGCCGCCCTCGACGGCTTGGTAGCGGAGGGAACCATCTCAGAGGTACAAGCCGATGCAGTGGCGGCACACCTGGCGGCCCAGTGGGACTTCCATGGACCCAGGCTGCATCGCATCCATGCCGGACTGGACGTTGCCGCCGCCACCATCGGCATCACCGAAGCCGAACTAGTCGAGGATCTGCGGGGTGGCCAAACCGTGGCCGAGGTAGCTGAGGCCAATGAGGTTGACCCCCAGGACGTCATCGATGCTCTGGTGGCCGCGATCAACGCTCGAGTTGACGAGGCCGTTGCACAAGGGGAGCTCGACGCCGAACGGGCCGCTGAGATCAAGGTCAAGGCGGTCGAACGGGTCACGGACTTTGTCAACGGCGTTCGCCCGTTCCGGAACGGGCATGCTGACATCGACGCCTAGCTCCTAACCCGTTTTCACGCATCAAACGCGGCCTATAGGCTGCGTTTGATGCGTGAAAAGCCGGAGGTAGTGGCGCTGGATCGCCGCATCCGGGGCTTTCTCCAGCGCAACAGTCCCTGGATCCTGCGCTGGGCCCTGGCCATCGTCTTTCTGTGGTTCGGGCTCCTCAAGGTGACGGGCGACAGCCCGGTGGTCGACTTGGTGGCGGCGGCGGTCGGCGACTGGTTCGACCCCTCGTGGTTTGTCCCGGTCCTCGGCGCCTTTGAGATTCTGGTGGGCCTGGGTCTGGCTATAGGGAAGGGGATTCGGGCCACGTTGCTCTTGTTCGCACTGCAAATGGCGGGCACATTTCTGCTACTCGTCCTCCGGCCCGACATCGTCTTTCAGAACGGCAACCCCCTCCTCCTCACCACCGAAGGCGAGTTCGTCATCAAGAACCTGGTGCTGCTGGCAGCCGGCATGGTGGTTGGTGCCGGTGTCGGCCCGATGGTCAGTCAGACCAGGATCCGATCAACTCCTGCTTGAGGTGCGCTAGTCGAGTCGACAGCGACACGTGATAGACGTGGGGATTGACGAGGCGCCGGACCCCCGGGTCGAGTCTTTCCACGTCAGCCAGGCGCCGGGATTGAGCGGCCAGGACCTCCTCGTGGGGCGAGGGACGACCCTCGACCTGCACCGGTTCCCCCAGTTCCTCGAGTTTGCTGATCCGTTCGACCGGAAGGCGTCGTTTCATGCCTGCCTGGCTTGGGTGGTGAAGCTCAAGCGGCGGCGTCGGTTCCTCATCGGCCAGCGCCAGCAAGTCTGCGGTGGCAAGGCCGCGATCGTCATATACCCGCCAGGCCCGCTTGGCTCCAGGAGTGAGCACCTTGGCCGGAGTGTCGGAGAGCTTGATGGCAGGCACCCATTCGCCTCGATCCTCGATCGCCGCCAGCTTGTAAACCCCATCGAGATAGGGATCTCCTTGTGATGTGGCCAGTCGCGAGCCGACCCCGTACACCAGGCGCCGAATGATCGCATTCCCATCGGTCCCCAAGCGATTGGTCTCGTCGAGGATCTGCTCGATGATCTGGCGAATCGTGATCTCGTCGAGCTCACTCGACAACACGATGACCGTGTCTTCGAAGCCTGCTGCGTCCAGCATGGCGGCGGAGCGGACAGCGAGGTAGGCAAGGTCGCCCGAATCGAGACGAATCCCTAACGGTTTGTGACCCCCAGCCGCCAGCTTCTCGAAAACGGTGATGGCGTTGGGAACACCGGAATCGAGGGTGTCGATCGTGTCCACCAGCAATAGGCAGTCGTCTGGATACACCTCGGCGTAGGTCGAGAAGGCGCCGAGCTCGCCCATACCGAGAGCCATGAAGGCTTGCACCATCGAGTGGGCGTGAGTTCCGCGGGGCAGGAAGCCCAGCTCGTAGGAACGTCCCACCAGAGAGGAACCCGAGGCGCCCCCGATCAATGCCGCCCTGACGACCGATTGCGCTCCCGAGCCTTGGGCGCGACGAGCGCCGAATTCGAGCACATTCCCACCCCGTGCCGCTTCCCACATCCGTGAGGCTTTGGTGGCAATGAGGGTCTCGAAGTTGAGGTGGTTGAGAAGGGCGGTCTCGACCAGCTGGCACAGAATCAGGGGTCCTTCGACGACCGTCAGCGGCACGCCGGGATGAACCACCCTCCCTTCCGGGATTGCTGTCAGCCGTAGCGCCCCGAAATCGGCGTTCTTCTCGAGCCACTCGAGAAAGTCGGGCGAGAACATCTTGTCGCCGGTGGTCGTCGGGTGACCAGCGATGTGCTCGATTTCAAAGGGATCGAAACGGGCCCCGTTGAGCCAGTCGAGAAAAGTGCGGAGCCCGGCGGTGATTGCATAGCCAGCCTGATGTCCGCCGTAGTCGGGATAACTGCGGAAGAAGTGCTCAAATCGGGCCGGACGTTCGTGGAGGCCGGCGCGGTAATAAACCTGGGCCATCGTCAACTGGTACTGTTCGGTGAGGAGAACGTCGGAGGCCAGATCGCGCATGCGCTATCTAACCTCGTTTCATGCCTCATTACCCCCTGCGGGCGGATCAAGCGCTGGTGATCGTTGACTGCCAGAACGACTTTGCCGATCCCAACGGCAGCCTCTACGTGTCCGGCGGGGAGGAAATCGCCGTGGCGATAAACGAATTGGTGATCGAAGCCGGCCAAGGAGGAGTCCCGATTTTCTACACCCAGGACTGGCACCCCGACTCCACGCCTCACTTCGAAAAGGATGGAGGCATCTGGCCCGTGCACTGCGTCATGGGTACGTGGGGAGCTGAGATTCATCCAGCCCTGGCGGTGGAAGGACCGGTGGTCCGCAAAGGTGCTAACGGCGAAGATGGTTATTCGGGGTTCACGATGCGTGATCCCCAAACCGGCGATGAGCAACCCACCGAGCTTGGCTCGTTGCTCACCAGGGCAAAACCGGCCGAGTTGGTCGTATGCGGACTGGCCCTCGACTATTGCGTG
>JBOGEW010000389.1:0-4055 GCA_050742075.1 Acidimicrobiia bacterium | reverse complement strand
CGTCGTCGGGGAACCAGGCCTCGAAGGCCTGCCAGGTGCCCGGATAGTCGACCCCCGCCCGAGGCGATGCTTCACCAAGTTCTGCCACTCTCCGCAGCCTAACTGGAGCTAAGCGGATACCCCATACGTATGTTCGAGAGGAAGCTGGAGTGGGTGCTCTGAAATCGACCATCGATGAGTGGGCGACCGAGCCCATTGAGGAGCTATCCGACGAGGTCCTCGGCGACCAGTTGGTCGAGCTAGAGGGGGCCATCTCCGGTCTAGAGGCCGAGCGCTCCCGCCGCCTCCATCTGTTCAACAAGAGAGAAGCGCACAACTCGTTCGGCATGCCGTCCAGTACCGCTTTCTTGATTCATCGCTGCCGAATAGCTCCCCATCGGGCCGCCAGGCTGGTTGCAATGGCTAAGTCCTTGGCGAGGATGCCTCGCACCTCTCGGTCGTGGAAGGAAGATCAACTCGGCCAGGACCAGGTCCGAATCCTCGCCCACGCCCATGACACCAATCCCGAGATTTTCGAGGCCAAAGAAGACGTTTTGGTTGACACGGTCGAACCCCTGAGCGTTGTCGATACGTCAAAAGCGGTGACGTATTGGCGACAACTGGTCAATGCGAGGCGGTTCGATGAGGACTGGCATCAGCTTCATGAGCGTCGCCGGGTGCACCTGTCCCAGACCTTCGAGGGCCTCTGGCGCTTGAGCGGCTGGTTCGATCCCGAAGCCGGAGGATTGATCAAGACCGCCCTCGATGCTGCCACGCCTCCCCCGGCGGATGGTGATACCCGGACCCCCGTGCAGCGTCGAGCCGATGGGTTGGCCGATCTGGCCCGTTTGGCCCTCGACTCCGGAACCATGCCCGAGCAGGGAGGCGAGAAGCCCCATCTCTTCGTCCTGGTAGATCCCCACGGTGTCGGAGAGACCAGCGACGGAACCGTCCTCGCCGCTTCCGACAGCGAACGGCTCGGATGCGATGCCTCGGTAACCCGGATCGTGATGGGCCCGAACTCTGAGATCTTGGACGTAGGTCGTAAGACGAGAGTTGTTCCTCCCAGTCTCCGGCGGGCGGTTATCGCCCGCGACCGGCACTGTCAGCATCCCGACGGGTGCCTTCGTTCCGCCAAGTGGTGCGACATTGATCACCGGATTCCCTGGCAGGATGGGGGAGAAACCAAGCTCGAGAACCTGCAGCTTCTCTGTCGTTATCACCACACCCTCAAACACAGTCGGGGGCGACGCCAGGTCCGGGAAACCCACCCTGCTCGCTCGGTACGATCAGTTGATCGAGTTCGAGCCAAGTCACCGTGACTTCTTTGGCCGGTTCGCCAATCGGGCAGAGGCCGGACGGGCTCTCGCTCGCAGGCTCGAGCACCTCCGTGACCAACAGCCGCTTGTTCTGGCGCTGCCACGGGGCGGGCTCCCCGTGGGGGCTGAGATCGCTCGGGCCCTCAGCGCACCCCTTGACATCCTGCTGGTCCGCAAGCTGGGAGCGCCATTTCAGCCGGAGTTGGCGATGGGAGCCATCGGCGAGGACGAGGTCCGCGTTCTGGACGAGGCCATTGTCAACCGATTGCGCATCGGGCGAAGGCGGATCGACGCTGTGGAGAGTCGAGAACGACAGCGAATCGAAGAAGCTGGAGAGCGCTTCCGGCCCGATCGGCCCAGCGGAATCGTTTGGAGGGGCCGGACGGTGATCGTTACCGACGACGGAATCGCCACCGGGGCAACGGTCATCGCCGCTTGTCAGGTCGCCCGGCAGCGAGAAGTTGGGCACCTGGTGGCAGCAGCTCCGGTGGCGACCAGAGAAGCGGTCGCTCGCCTCGAAGAATTTGCTGATGAGGTGGTCGTGGTCTCGACGCCGGCTGAATTCATGTCGATCAGTCAGTTCTATGAGGACTTTTCGCAGGTGACTGACGACGAGGTTGCTAGCTATCTACGCGATGCCAACCGAGATCAATTCCATGAACCGCTCGAGGGTGGCGATCCGCTCGGTTGAGCTGGATCCATCGGGGGCGATTCGAATCGTGGTGATTCCTGCGGCTCGATAAGCCAGTATCCGATCAGCCACCATCTTGTCGGTGCCCAATAGGTTGGTCTGCAGGACGATCTCGTCGGGGATCAGAGTGGCAGCCTCTTCGCGCTTTCCCTCCAGCCAGAGCGATTGCACCCGACGGGCGAGCTCCTCGTATCCCGCTCGCTGGAAGGCCTGGTTGTAGAAGTTGGTCTTGGCCGAGCCCATCGCTCCCAGGGTGAACGCGATCCCGGGGCGCCGAGCCTCCAGCAACCGTTCGGGGTCGTCGGCAAAGGCGACCACTCCCCCGGCGTGCAGGTCGAGATCCGACAGCGATCGACCCGCCTCCTCCGCCCCGCGGCGAATGTGATCGATAAACACCTCTGAGTGCTCGGGCATGAACGACGTGCCGAGCCAGCCATCGGCCACTGCCCCGGTAAGGGCAAGGCTCTTTGGCCCCAGGCTGGCGAGATAGATGGGAACCGGAGTTACTGCGCTCATGCCGAGTCGAAGGGCCTTTCCCTCTCCCCCGATCAGGGGAAGCTGGTAGATCTCGCCTTGATATGAGACCCGCTCACCAGTTAATGCGAGCCGCACTATCTCAACGATCTCCCGCATGCGACTGACCGGCTGGTCGAAGGTGATGCCATGCCAGCCTTCAATCACCTGCGGCCCGCTGGTGCCCAATCCCAATAGGAAGCGGCCCCCGCTCAGCAACTGCAGAGTGGCGGCGGTCATCGCCAACAATGCCGGAGTGCGGGTGCCAGTCTGGACGATTCCACTACCGAGCTTGATCCGCTCGGTTCGGGCGGCCAGGTAACCGAGAGGGGTAACGGCATCAGATCCCCACGCCTCCGCACTCCACACCGAGTCGACTCCGAGCCGCTCGGCTTGGACCACAAAATCGACCGTCTCTTTCCAGCGCTCGGGTCGGTCGTAGGGAATTCCGAAACCGACCGCAACCTGCATCAGTCGATAGATGCCTGGATCTGGCGGGCGTGATCCAGATCGTGGATTCTCAGGAACAGCAAAGCCTCTCGCCAGTTGAGGTTGCCGAAGATCGGGTGATAGATGTTCTGGTCGAGATGAGACCCGGGATCGGCCCCGAGGACCGAGCGGAAAAGGTGCTCACGATTGGCTTCATGAAGATTCCACCACTCCACTCCGGTGCGAGTCTCGGCGCCCTCGGTCATGACATCGAGGGGGGTGGCCGTGGGGTCCCGACCAGCCACGATCTCGCAGATGGCCTGGCCGAAGAGATCGCTGGTAATGACAATGTGAGCGGCGACTTCGTTGGGACTCCACTCGCTGGGTGTTGGTCTGACCGCAAAGCGGTCAGAGGGAACCGAAACCAGGGCCTCCCGCAACTGGTCGGCGTCGTTGCGGACCTTCTCGACCAGCTCCGGGACCGAAAGCTTGGCGGCCTGGGCATGGAGATAGGAAATGATCCGCTCCCAGTCGGTCACTTGACCCGGCGCCCGCCCTTCCACACCGCCGTCACCCGTTCGGGATCTCCCCACACCGCTAGGTCATCGAGAGGATTGCGATCGAGAGCGATGACATCGGAAACGAAGCCGTCGGCCACGATTCCGGCTTTGGGGCCCTGCGGCCCAAGCGTTTCGGGTCCCACCGCGGTTGCAGCCTCGATCGCCTCGAGTGGCGCCATGCCCGCTTCGCACAGATGGCGAATCTCACGGCTGGCCTGGCGGTATCGGTAACCGTCAACTGGCCCGCTCGTGAAGATGTCGGTGCCCATCGCAACCTTGACCCCGGCTGCGACCGCAATCTTCATCGCTTGGGCGTGTTGATCCGCCATGCGTGAGATCTTCTTCCAGGCATACGGAGGAATCTTCGCCTCCAATCCCATCAGCTCTTCGACGATGAAGCGCGTCGCAACAAGCACCGCGTCCTTCTCTTTCATTAGGTCGGCAGCCTCCTCGTCGAGATAGGTGCCGTGCTCGATCGTTTTCACCCCTGCCCGGAGCGCTGCCATGATCCCCGGCTTGCCATGACAGTGCGCCGCCACCACTCGTTCCGCCCGGGCGGCCTCG
>JBOGEW010000388.1:0-3328 GCA_050742075.1 Acidimicrobiia bacterium | reverse complement strand
GCTGAGCGCGGTCGCCGATGCAGTGGGCGAAATCTTGAATGGCAACGATCCCCGGCCGATCCCGCCCGATCGCTATGACCGTCTGCCCAACGATCTCGCCTGGCGTCAGCTCGATAGCATCCAAGCCCCCCAACCCGAGGAGATGGTTTGATCCAGAGCGTTGCCCGTCCCGAGCCTGCCCCCGATGGCGGGGCCCAGCTAGTTCGCGAGTGGGAGCCGGAAAGCCAGCTCAGAGGTGATGTGGTCCTGGTCCACGGCATCGGAGAGCATTCGGGCCGATATGCCCACGTGGGGTCGTGGCTGGCCGAAGGCGGTTACCGGGTGCGAGCCTTCGACCTGCTCGGGTTTGGTGCCTCGTCGGGACCAAGGGGTGACATTTCTCGCTGGGGTCTCTATCTCGACCAGGTCGAGGGCCACCTGCGTGTGATGCGTACCGAGGGGCGACCCCTCGTATTGATGGGTCATTCAATGGGGGGCTTGATTGCCGCCGAGTACGCCGTATCCGAGCGACCACAGCCGGATCTGCTCGTGCTCTCGTCTCCTGGTTTGATGGGTGGCGCCCGGTGGCAGCGAGCCATCGCCCCCTTCTTCGGCCGTGCCTTCCCGACCCTGTCGCTTCCCACTGCGGTCAAAGGGTCCCAGCTTTCCCGTGATCCGGCAGTAGGTGAGGCCTACATGGCGGATCCACTCAATCTCTTTAAGGCCACTACCCGGCTGGGAGCCAACGTCTTTGCCTCCCAGGACCGGGTGACTCCCCTTCTCTCTCGGATCTCGATACCTACCTTCGTCACCCATGGCGGCGACGACACAGTTGTCCCTCCCGAGGCGAGTCAGCTATTGCTGGGGCTCCCGGGGGTGGAGCGGCGCCTGTACCCCAACCTTCGCCATGAGTGCCTGAACGAGCCGGAGGGACGAGAAGTGATGACTGACATCATCTCCTGGTTGGACGAGCACACGGAGCAAAAGCCGGTCTCCAGCTAGCCTGAAGAGCCCGTGCGCCGGTTTGTTCCGATCTTCTTGGTCCTGGTACTGGCAGCTTGCGGGCAGGCGCCACCAACTCGGGAAACCTTGCCCGATGCGGCCACCGTTGTCCCGGAGCCGCAGACCTGTGCCGTGCTGGTGGGGGAGAGCCTGGGAGTGGCAATCGAGGATGTCATTCCCGACAGCGGGGCCGACGGAGTCCTGCAGTCGGGTGACGTTCTCGTCTCGGTAGATGGCGAAGCTGTCACCAGCGCCACGGTCCTGCGCGAAATCCTGGCGACCCGAGCGGTGGGAGACTCGATATCGATCGTGGTCCGTCGGGATGGCATCGAGATGACCGAAGAGATCGTCCTGGGGGCGAATCCCGATGCGCCGGAGCGGTCGATGCTTGGGGTGCTGGTTACAACCGCCTTCGAGAGGATTCCTCCGGGCGATCTCGGCAGTGACACGGAAATCCGGGGAGAGTTTGCGCGGGCGACGAGCATCGCCGGCCAGATGTATGCCTTTGACCCGGTCGCTGGTTCGTGGACCAGTCTCGACTTTCCCACCCCGGCCCAAACCTGGGCCGTCATTGGCGACCGGATTCTCACGCTGGAGGATCCCAATACTCCGGAATCGGCCTTGGTGGACCACCTCAATGGGGAGGAGCTGGTGTTCGAGGTCGGCGATTGGAACGGTTCTCAAATCCTGGGGACGTTGGGCGTGGGGGTGGTGACGGCAGTCACCCGCCCGGTGGAGGGAGAGGCCGACCTCGTCCAGGTAGCCGTCATGCTGGTTGACTTCGGTGGGAGGACCGCAGCGTGGATCTGGCCCGCCAACCCCGCACTCGGACTCCCCGTGGCCTCGTTTCCCTCTCCCGACGAAAGCCGTCTGCTGGTCGTCGGCCAGGATCAGGAAACCTCCGAATTCAGGCACACCGTCCTGACAGACACCGGGCAGGTGGCGATCGAGAACCTGACCAGCCCGGCAGGAGGGATTGCCCTGGGCTGGTTCGACGACGAAACCATCATGGTCGGAAGCGACCCAGGCGGTCTGGCTTTGGTCGACATCCAAAGCGATGAGAGCACGGCGATTGAACTCCCCGCCGCTATCGGCAACATCCGTCGGGCGTGGCCGGTGGGCGATGGCACCCACCTCCTGGCCGAAAGCGGGGCCAGCCTGGTCCGTTTCGAAAGAGACGGGAGCGAAGAAATCCGAACGCTCGCCGATAACTGCCAGCTCGAACTCCTCGGCGACCCTGGCTTTTCGAATTAGAGCGTTCAGCGGGCGGTGACCGTCGCTGTACAACGGTTACGACCCTGGGTTCGTCTTAAGCGGGGTCCTCGGCCGGATCTGGAGCGGGATCGTTAGCTCGCTCCCCGTTTAGCTCGGGAGCGGCGCGACCGACGGCGCCGTTGTGCCGGGCATCGTCGGTTTCATCGAAAATGACCTGCCAGCCCTTGGGTTCCCGCATGGCCCTCGCTCCGGGCGGTACGCCCATGATTTGAGAGACCTCATCGCCGGAGATGGTCTTCTTTTCCTCCAGCACTGCCGCGATCCGTAGAACTTCCTCTCGGTGTTCGTCCAACAGGTTCCAGGTCTTGTCGTAGAGCCCGGTCAACCTTACGTTGATCTCGTCCTGGCGCCGGGCGACCGCTACCGCGGCAGCATTGCCGGTCTGGCCCATTCCGGTCTCATTAACAGTCAATGACACAAAGCGCTCACCCATCCCCCAGACGCCTTCCATGAGAGCGGCGACGGCGGTGGCGCTGCGGAGGTCGCCGGTGACACCAGAGGAGTTGTCGTCGTCGAAGAACATCCGCTCACCGGCCAGGGAGGCCAGGGAAACCATGATGTCGGTTTCGAACTCCGATTTCCACTGGGTGAATCGATCCTCGGCCAACAGGTTCTTCACCATCCCACCGGTGTCGCCGTGGCGCTCGATCGTCACCAGGTCGATCGCCATGTGCCGACGCATGGTGTGAGCGACCACGGCGTGGGAAGCCTCGTGGACCGCCACGGCATGACGCTCGCGCTGGATATATTCGGCGTCCTCGGCCGGGCCCAGTTCCTTGAGGGCCTTGGCCTTCCAGATGTCATCCCAGGTGACCGTGTCGCGGTCGCTTCGAATCGCCTGGATGAGGGCTTCGTTGACGAGGTCTTTGATCTTGGCGCCCGAGTAGTAGGGAGTGACGACAGCGAGCTTTTCGATCTGCTCGGTCGTGAGCTCATGCTTGACCTTGTCTAGATACCCATTCAAGGTCTGGAGGCGCCCGTCCTTCGATGGATAACCCATCTTGTAGATTCGGTCGATCCGGCCCGGGCGCAGCATCGCCTCGTCTAGGGCGTTGGGCATGTTGGTGGCCAT